>VBAN01000175.1:4722-6657 GCA_005882445.1 Candidatus Segetimicrobium genomatis
CGAGCTGGCTCACTGGGCTGGAGCCGCCGATCGCCACGACCGGCGCGCTGTCGACAAACGCGTTGGCGACGCCCGTGACCAGGTTCGTCACGCCGGGACCGGAGGCGGCCATGCACACACCCGGCCGGTTCAGCACCCGGCTGTAGGCATGGGCCATCATGGCCGCCGCCTGCTCGTGGCGCACGTCGACCATACGGATCCCTTCGGCGATGCAGGCGCTCTCCGCGGCGAGCATCGGCCCGCCCATGAGATAGAAGAGCACCTCAGTGCCCTGCCGCTTCAGGGCGCGGGCCAGGATCTCGGAACCGGTCGTCGCCATGTTAGATGACTTCCTCCCTTTTCAGCCGGGCGACCTCGTCCTCCGAGAGTCCGAGGAGCTCGTGGTAGACCTCGACGTTGTGCTGACCGAGCAGGGGCGCGGGGGTGACCTCGACCGGCGACCGGGAGAGCTTCACCGGCCAGCCGGGCATGGTGAAGGCTCCGCGCGCCGGGTGCTGCACGGTGACGAATGTGCCGCGCTCTCGTAGATATGGATCTTCGGAGAGCTCGCGGGTGTCGAAGACCGCGCCGGCCGGTACCCCGGCCCGCCCGAGCAGTTCCATGACCTCGCGCTTGCTGTACTGCCGCGTCCAGGCGGCCAGCAGGGCGTCGATCTCGGCCTCGTGGTCCTGCCGCGCCTGCGGGGTGGCGAAGCGCGGATCGTTGAGGAGGTCCTCGCGGCCGATCGCCACGAGCAGGCGGTCCCAGTGGCGATTCCCCGCGCGCGAGGTGTAGATGTAGACGTAATCGTTCGGGCCCCCCTCCTTGCAGGGATACGTCGCGCTCGGGGCGCTGGCGAGCAGCGCGCTGCCGTTGCCGACCCGCTCGGCGGCGCAGCCCGAGACGGCCTGGCGCGCGTAGGCAATCCGGCAGAAGTTGACGACGGCGTCCTGCAGGGTCACCTCGATCCGCTGGCCCAGGCCGGTGTGCTCGCGATCATAGAGCGCGGCGAGGATCCCGATGGCGCTGTGGAGGCCGGTGCCGGTGTCGCCGATGGTGGGGCCGGGCCGCAGGGGCCGGCCGTCCTTCTCGCCGGTGATGCTGAGCGCGCCGCCGACGGCCTGGGCGATCATGTCGAACGAGAGGAATTTCCCGAAGGGGCCGTCGGGTCCGTAGCCCTTGATCTGCGCGTACACGATCCGGGGATTGATCGCGCGGACGGTGTCGTAGCCGAAGCCGAGGCGCTCGATCGTCCCCGGGGCGAAGTTCTCGATCATCACATCGGCGGACTCGAGCATCGCCCGGAACATCTCCTTGCCCCGGGGAGTGCGGAGGTTCAGGGTGACGCTGCGCTTGTTGGCGTTGAGGAGGAGGAAGTAGTACGAATCGACGCCCTCGCGGTCGGCCGAGGCGGTCCGGCCCTGGTCGCCGAGGGTCGGCTCCTCGATCTTGATCACGTCCGCGCCGAGCCAGGCGAGCGCCTCGGTGCAGGACGTTCCGGCCTCGAATTGCGTCAGATCGAGGACACGCACGCCTTCCAGCGCCGTTCGTCGCGCCATCTGCCTCGTCCCCGCCACGGCTCACCCGGCTCGAACGGCCGCCGCTGTCCGGGAGCGTGGCGGCCGTAGACATTCGGGCCGCTCCCCTCGCCGCTGTGGTACGGGGCCGCTCCCTGCGATTCCTGCCGTTGGGGGAACGGGCCCACAGACTTGACGGCTGGGCGTAGACTAGGGTGATCGAATTTCCGGACCGGCCATTGCGACCGGGGTTGCGGGGTGGCGCTCTGGCGAGGCGGCTCCATAAAACACAAGGAGGCGGACTGAGATGGGGATGGATGTCTACGGGAGAAGGCCCTCTGCGCCGGCAGGTCGGTATTTCCGGTCTGCTCTCTGGGCGTGGCCGCCGATCCACGCGCTGATGTGGACGCTGTGCGGCGATTTCCTCCCGGGGGAGATG
>VBAN01000024.1 GCA_005882445.1 Candidatus Segetimicrobium genomatis
GAGGAACAGGCCGGCCGGGACCTGCGCGACCCCTGGACGGCCCGGGACGCCTACATCGACGTCATCCTGGACCGCAGCCCCGAGCGCCTCGCGGCGTTCTTTGCCGCCTGGGGCCGCCCGGGGGGCGCGGCCGGAGACAGCCCGCGGGCGCTCCGCCTCCTGGAGATGCAGCGGCACGCCCTGTTGATGTACACCTCGTGCGGGTGGTTCTTCGACGAGCTCTCCGGGATCGAGGCGGTGCAGGTCATCCGGTACGCGGCGCGCGCCATGCAGCTGGCGGAGACGTTCGGCGCCCGGCTCGAGGATGAGTTCATCAGGCGGCTCGCCGCGGCCAAGAGCAACCTCCCGCGATGGGGGAGCGGCGCCGAGGTCTACCGCCGGGCCGTCCGGCCGTCGTCCGTGACGCTCGCCCGGGTGGTCGCGCATTACGCGATCAGCGGGCTCTTCGAGCCGGACGACGCTGATGCCCGGCTCGCGAGCTACACGATCCGCCGCCTCGTCGTCCGCGCCGAAGAAAGCGGCGGCCACCGGCTGGCCGCGGGGCTCGTGGCGGTGGCCTCCCGCGTGACCGGGGAGGCGCGGCAGGCCGCGTTCGCGGCGCTGCACCTGGGAGGGACCGACGTCCAGTGCGGCGTCCGCATGGATGCCTCGCCCGACTGGGCCGCGAAGGCGGAGTCGGAGATCGTCGCGTCGTTCCTCGGCAAAGGCCCCAGCGAGGCCCTCCGCACGCTGGACGACTCCTTCAAGGGCTCCCTGTTCACGCTGTCCGACCTGTTCACCGAAGCGCGGCGCCGGATCCTCGGGCGCATCACCGAAGAGCGCCTGGCCCGGTTCGACGGCGTGTACAAGGACCTCTACGAAGAATCGCGTCCCCTCATCGCGTTCATGCGGGAATCCGAGGTCCCCATCCCGCCGGCGATCCGCATGGCGGCGGAGTACACGCTGATCAAGGAGTTGGTGGACGCGCTCGACCGCGCACCGCGCGAGCCCCTCCCCGACCGCGCCTTCGCGATCGCGCGCGAGCTCGAGTCCCTGGACCTCACCGCCCTCGTGGCCGAGCACGAGCTGCTCCTCCGCCGGGCGGCCGAGTCGCGGGCGGAAGCGCTCCAGACGGATCCCCTCGGGCCGGACCTGGACCAGGCGCACCGCCTGCTCGACCTGGCGGCGGCCCTCGGCATCACGGTGAACCTCTGGCAGGTCCAAAACGCCTACCACGCCGCCGCACAGTCGCACCGGGACCTGCTGCTCGAGCTCGCGCAGGAAGGGTCAGGTCCCGGTGCGCCCACGGAGACCGGCCGGGTGGCGGTCTTTTGGCGGCTCGTGGAGCGGCTCCACTTCAACCTGGACAGCCTGCGCGCCCCTGCCCGCGTCCCCGGGTAGACGTCCCCGCAACGCAGCGCCGCCGGACCGGCGGCGGCCGCACAGGTTACCGGCCGAAGGTCGCCGGCTTGACGTCCACTCCGTCGGGTGTGTGCAGGTACCCTGGGGCCCGCCCCGGGACCCCCGTGACGCCGTACTGCCAGAGGATCGTCTTCTCGCGGCTGAGCACGATGACGCGGTGGTTGAAGTCGTCGTTCAGGATGAGGTTGCCGTTCGGCAGCTCCAGCGCCAGCGAAGGATGATCCAGCCGCCCGGGCCCGGAGGTGGGCCCGTAGGACCACACGACCTTCCCGGACCGGTCGACGATGACGATCTTGCCGGGACGGCTGTAGTCGACGACCAGATACTGGCCGTCGCGGGTCGGCTGCGTGTCGGAGGGGTAGTCGACATGGAGCGGGATGCGATGGAGAATGCGCCCCGTCTCCAGATCCATCTCGGCCGCGCTCCTGGTGCCGATCTCCGTGAGCAGGAGGCGGCCGCCCGGCAGCGGGGTATCCCCGTTTGGATACAGGAAATGTCCGGGGGCCGCCCGGCAATCCTTCGTCACGCCAAACTGCCGCTGGATGTGCCGGGCCGGGGGCGGATCGAACACGACGATCCGGCAGTTCTTGATGTCCGCGACCACGATCCGCCCGTCGGCCAGCTGATAGGCGTCGTCGGGCGTGTTCAGGTAGCCGGGACCGGTGCCGGCGTGGCCGGGGTGGCCGTACTCCCAGACGATCTTGCGCGTCGCATAGTCGATCAACGCGAGCGTGTGGTTGTCCTCTTCGTTGGTGATGATCGTCCGTCCCCCGGGCGTATAGAACGCGTCGTCCGGGTCCACGAACGATTGCCCGGGGGCCAGGTCGCCGGGCCGGGGAAACTCCCAGACAATCCGCTTGTCCGGGGTCACCTCGATGACGCGGTTGTTGCCGGCATCCGCGATCAGCACGTTCCCCGGAAGGACCGGGTCCGCCCCGGCCATGGCGCTCGAGACCGCCCGCGGTCCGTACAGCGCAGATAGAAGGCCCATGGCGAGGGCTGCCGCAGCGATCAACCGGTTCCGCATCATCCACGCACCTTTGGTGTAAGTTCGTCGCCATCCGCCCCACACCCTCGGCCGGAATGTTTTTCCGGGCCGGAGCCTACGTGTAAAATGTGATGTAAATCCCGCCGGCGTCGGTTTACCAAATGGAGAAGTTGGGTATCTTGTAAGTGCAAGAGCAGTAGAGAGGCAAGCGCCCCGGCAGATCTCCGGCTGCAGTCTCGTTTTGAGGTCGAAGAGCTCGTGGGCCAGCAGCGCATCAACGTCCCGGGCGTTTCCACGCCCCCGGACGACCACACACCACTCGGGGAGGTACCCGTTTATGGCAACGACCAGGGATCTGGAGACGTATCGCCGCGCGGTCGAGGAAGCCGTCATGGCGCTGGGCCGTGACGACGTCGGCGTCGGCGACGTCGAATCAGCAGAACCAGGAATGGTGACCGTCAGATTTTCCCGCGGCCGGCACGCCCACACCGCCCGCATCCCAATCGCCGCGCTCGACCAGCGGGAAGAAGCCTACGCGGTCATCATGGCCGCCCTGCTCGCGTTGAACAAGCGGACTTCTCTGGAGGCTCTGGCGAAAGCCGCGCGATAAGGCCGATCGAGGGCCGATCGAAGCGTGGAGTAGAGCCAAGGTCATCGACCGTTACGCCTCACCCCCCGCCGCGCGCGGTGGGGGAGGCGACATCGACCCGCCCAAGCAGCCGCCGGAGCAGCATCACGGCGGCTTGCTTGTCGAGCGGCGAGTTGAGGTTGCCGCATTTCGGGGATTGGATGCACGACGGGCACCCGGCCTCGCACGGACACGAGGCAATCGCCTCCAGCGTCCTGCGCAGCAGCTCGTCGAGGAGCTCGAACCCTGTCTCCGCGACCCCGACGCCGCCCCGGTGTCCGTCGTAGATGAAGATCGTCGCCGTACCCGTCTCGGGGTGCTGCGGATAGCTCACGCCGCCGATGTCCCAGCGGTCGCACATCGCCAACAGCGGCAAGAGGCCGATTGCCGCATGCTCGACGGCGTGGATGCCGCCGGCGAGGTCGAGCCCCGCCGCCGCCACATCGGCGCCCAGGCTGGGCGGGATCACGATCCACAGGGCGGCCGTCGGCAGCTCCTCCTCCGGGAGGTCCAGCGGCGCGACCGACAGCACCGTATCGGTGACCAGCTGCTTGCGCCGGTATTCGGTGACCTGCTGCGTGACCAGCACCTCGCCGAAGTGCGCGGTCGTCCCCCCCAGAGGGCGTTCGGCGCGCGGCCGGACGATGTTGAGATCGGTGAGGACTCGGGCCTCGGTGTAGGTGCCGCTCGGATCGGGCTCGACCAGGGCCGTCCGCGTCGCCAGGTCGAGGCGGGTCACCCGATACGCCTCCCCCTGGTGCAGATAGACGGCGCCCTCGTGCACCTGCTCCAACGCGCGGGCGGCATCGACGGTCCCGAGCAGCCGGCGCGTTCGACCGTTGACGATCCGGAACAGGTCTCCTGAGACGCTGCGGATCTCGACGGACCCGGCAGGGTAGCGGCGAGACGGCGGGTGCCACCGGTCGCGCCGCCGCACGAGATCCCCAATCCCCTCGAGCGCCTCCACCACCTCCCGCATGCGCGGACCGAAGAGGGCTTCATCCCCCGGCCACAGCGCCACCTCGCTGGCGGCGCAGCGGAGGTGCGCGGCGAGCACATACGGGTTCTCAGGATCGACCGTCGCGTGCTCGATGGGCCGGCCGAAGAAGTACGCCGGCTGGCGCATCAGGTACTGGTCGAGCGCATCCTGGAGCGCGATCAAGACCGCGAGCGACTCATCCACCCCGCGCCCGGCGCGCCCCGCCCTCTGCCAGACGCTCGCCATCGTTCCGGGAAACCCCACCAGGATCGACGCGTCCAGCCCGCCGACGTCGATCCCCAGTTCCAGCGCGCTGGTGCTGACGACCCCGGCCAGGTCGCCGCGGAACAGCCGCTGCTCGATCTCGCGCCGCTGCGCGGGGAGGTAGCCGGCGCGGTACGGGCTGATGCGCGCGGCCAGCTCGGGCGATTCTTGGAGCGCGTCCACGGTGTACCGGTGCACCAGCTCGGTGATCTTCCGGGCCTTGGTGAAGGCGATGGTCCGCACATCGCGCCGGAGGAGCGCGGCCATGAGCCAGCTCGCCTCCAGATAGGAGCTCCGCCGGCTCATCGTCGTCCGGTCGGTCACCGGAGGATTCCACAGCGCGAAGAGCCGCGGCCCCCGGGGCGCTCCATCATCGTCGATCACCCGGAGCGGCCGCCCGGTCAGGCGGCGGCCAAATGGCCCCGCGTTCGCCACGGTGGCCGAGGTGCAGATGATCTGCGGATCGGCGCCCCGGAGCCGGCACACCCGCACAAGCCTGCGGAGGATGTTCGCAACGTGGCTTCCGAACACCCCGCGGTAGACGTGCATGTCGTCGAGGACCACATACCTGAGGTGTTTGAGGAACGCGGTCCACCGGAAGTGCTGCGGGAGGATCCCAACGTGCAGCATGTCCGGGTTGGTGAGCAGGATCTGGGCTTCCGCCCGGAGGAGCCGCCGCGCGGCCTGGGGTGTGTCACCGTCGTAGCTTCCGAATTTCACGTTGAGGCCGAACTCCCCGAGCGCGTCCTGCTGATCCTGAGCCAGGGCCTTCGTGGGGTAGATGAACAGCGCCCGGGCGTCCGGGTCCGCGACGGCCGTCTCGAGCACCGGCAGCATGTAGCAGAGCGACTTCCCGCTCGCGGTCCCGGTGGTGATCACGACCGACTCGCCGCCGCGAACCGCCTCCAGCGCCTCGGTCTGGTGGGTATAGAGCCGCGTGATCCCCCGCTCGGCGAGCGCCTGGGCGAGCGGCGCGGCCAAGGGCCGCAGGAGGGTCCCGTAGCGGGCCGGCCTGGCCGGGAAGCGCTCCTCGTGGACGATCTGCCCGCGGTAGCGGGGATCCTCGCGGATCGCGTCAAGCAGGCGGCCGAACTCCATGCAGAGGTGGTTCGAGGCAAAGGCGGCCCGGGCCTGTGCCGGGGCGACGATTTCGTGGAACGGCCGGGGCGCGCCGGGGACGCGGCCGCTACGTCTCCGCGATTTCTCGCGCGCAGACGTCGACGAGCCGCCGGGCCAGCCGTGGGTCGAGGGCGTCGAGCGCGCGCCTGCTGAGGATAAACGAGGGGCGCACGCGGCGGACCCAGCGGAGCGCCGACCACCGGCGGGCCAGGCCGTGCATCACGTCGGGCCTCCCGCACGCGCGGACGATGTCCCGCGGATCCGCGCGGATCTCTACGATCCGTTCCCCAGCGCGAACCGCCCGGAACGCCGCCGGGCGATCCGGGCCGGAGGACAGCAGGAGCGCCTCGACGAGCCGGTTCAGGTGCGCGATGTCATCCGCTGTGGCGCCGTTCCCCGGGGCGCGGTCGTTCGGCGGCGTCCGCGCGGCACGCTGAGCGGGATCGGCACACGGGGTGGCGGCGCCGGCGTCCGGAGGATCGGCCCGCGGCGGGGGACCGGCGGCGGACGCGGCGTTCGTCGCCCCGGGGCGGTTGCGCCGAGCCCAGAGGTGATGATAGATCACCAGCTCCGGGGTCTTGGGAATCCGGTCCGGCATTCGGCCTGCATACTCGGGCCGGAGGTAGTAGGGCGGACACCACAATCGCGCCGGTGGGATGCGGGCAAACCGGACAAGACTTTCATCGGGTGACCTGCCGATGCCCCGAAGGTCTTCAGGGCGCTGGAGGGGGATCGGGATCGCGCGCCGCTGCTCTCCTTTTCGAGATCCGGCGGCCCCCCATCCCCGGCTCGAGGCGATGTCGTCGCCCGCCGCCGTCCCCATCACCCGGCTCAGCCGTTCCGCATCGACGTCCGCGAGCGACGGGAGGTACAGCTTGGTCACCAGGTTGGCGGAGACGGCGGCCCAGCCGTCCCGTCCGTAGACGTACTCTCCCTGGGCGTCGCTCTGCAGCGTCGCCAGCACCGACACCTGACGGCTGCGGTAGGTCGCCAGGTGCTCGGCCAGCCCCGGCAGCGCCCCCCACCCCGGCAGCTCCTCGAGCACCAGCAGGACCCGCACCTGCTCCTCGGGCTCCCTGGGCCGGAGGAGGTGCGCCGCGAGATTCCGGAGGAAAAGATGGCAGAGCCAGCGGAGCCGTCCCAGCGCCGCCTGCGGCACCCCGACAATCAGGAGCGAGGGCTCGCGGCGCAGCCGGCCGAGATCGATCTGTTCCCAGGGTGCGGACACTTCCGTGGCCCCGCGGACGGCCTCGTCCCCCCACGCTTCGAGGCGAGAGGCGATGCCCTGAAGAATCCCCGCCTGATCCTTTGGGAGCATGGCGAAGTATGCTCCCAGCCTGGCCATGAGCACCGGCGCCTGTGGATGCGCGCGAACGTAAGCCTGCACGCCCGCCGGCCCGGATTCGCAGACGGTCCGCAGCCGGCCGAGGGTGGCAGGGCCGCCATCGGCTCCCAGGGCGCAGCAGAGCACGGCGCAGATATGCCGCTCCGCCCCCACCCAGTAGACCATGTCGGCATCCGACGGATCGGGATCTTCAAAGAGCTGGGAGGCGAGCGGCTGGGCGTCTCCGATCGACCGGCAGCCGGCAAGCGGGTTCCACCGGAGCGTCGTGGCCTCGAGCGGCGCAAACACCTGCACATCCCGTGCGCGCCGCCGCCACTCCTGGGCGGCCCGCGCGAGGCTGTCGGCTTCACCGTACTTGAGATCCAGTGCGACCACGGAGACCCCCGCGCGGGCCGCCTCGAGCAGAACAGGGAACACCACCGCTGTCGTCTTGTGCGCGCCGGTGAGTCCGACGACGAGCACGTGGCGGGCGAGGTCTTCCTCGGGCAACCACACCGGCTGAGCCCACGCTGTCGCGAGCCTCGAGACGAGCGTAGGACCGGGGCGTCCGCGCCAGGGCAGGGGCCACCGCCGCGCGTAGCCCAATGGAAACCACGCCCCTGGTGAACGACGTGTCAGCCGGCGCAGTTCCGCCCGGGAGGCGAAGCGTGCATCGCCGACCGACCGCCGGGGCCGCAGCGACCGCAGGCGGAGCACCCCGAGCCACGCCGCCGACGCGACCCCGACCAGCAGCCCACCCCACAGGGCGCGTCCGTGCCTCGCGAGGGATGCGGCCAGGAGCGCCGCGGCGTCCTCGCGGCACCGCGGGCCGGCCAGACAGCCACGCAGCCACCGTCCGGTCTCGGGGGGACGGCCGGCGGCGGAGGACGGCCATCGAGCCGGGACGGCCGCGGCGAGATCCCGCATGACCCCAGTGACCCCCGATGCGGCGACCGTGGCCCCGAGGGTGAGGAGGATGACCGGCAGCGCGAAGTCCCGTACTGTGGGGCGCAACGCCTTATGGCCGTTCTCGTGCGTGGAACCCGAGCCTGATGGACACTTCACGTTGACGCTCGTCGAGCGTGAGGAAATCCAGGCCCGCGCCGTCGGGCGCAAGGAACAGGGCGTGGGCGAGATGCCACATGTCGGCGCCCTTCACATAGCCGGCCGAGGAAATCCGCTTGAACTCCTCGGTCAATGGCCGGTTGGGATAGACCCAGGTGATCCAGGAGAGCATGGCCTCCGCGCGATCATCCACCTTTTCACGAAGCAGCGTTGATCGGAACTCGGCTTCGAGAAGGTTCGACGCGAAGAGGCGATCGTATCGCCGCAGCCGTTGCGCGAGCCGGCGTCCGCCGGGCTCATCGAACGCAATCGCCACGAGACCGGAGGTATCAACGTACGCGAGGTTCACTCTCGTGACTCGAGGAACCGGGTCAGGGCTCCAGGCCTCCGAGCGAGCGGCCCCAGAGGGCCCGCAGGCGAGACCTGCCGGTCGAGCACGCCTTCGTCTTCCAAGTGTTCCAGCCGATGGGCCAGATCCTGATTCCGTGGTCCCAGCGGCCGGATCTCCGCCACCTCGCGCCCACGGTGCGAGATGACAATCCGCTGCCCCGCCCGGACCTTCCGGATGATCTCGCTGAACCGCGCCTTGGCTTCATACGTCGAATAGGTCTGGGCCATGGTATTAGACTAGTCTGACTAGTCTGAGTTGTCAATGCAGAAGATCGGACGCTACCGAACAAAGGGAATCCCATAGCCTTCGGGAACGGCCGTGAAGGTCGCCACGCAACTGACCCCCTCCCAGTGGATGAACAGGAAGACGGCGTATCCCCATCGTTCGTACGTCCCGAGATCGCTGATCCATGGAACGGCCGCCGCGAGCGCCGCCTGCGCCGGATCGCCCGGCGTCTCGAGCGCGGCCGCGATGCGCGCCAGGGTTGGGATTGCTCCCGAGGAACGCGGCCCAGGCGGGGGCAGGCCGAACCCCGAGGCAATGCGGCCGGCGATGGCGGCAAGCGGAGCGTCACCCGGCGGAAGTGTCACGAGCATCATGATGGCCCCAGGGCCCGGGCAGCTCCCCCAGAAGTAGGGAACGAAGGGATACACGTCGGCATCCATTGGGCGCGCCGGCCATCCGCGCACGACCTCCACCCGCCCGGCCGCGGCGTCAACGAGCGAGAGGACGGCGGCCGCCCCGCCCGCGGGGATCGGCTCAGCGCCCGATGAGGCGCCCATGCCCAGCACGATTGGTGAAACCGACCTCCGGGCTGGAGGACCGTGGCCTCCTGTGCGCCGCCGCGAGGGGATGATCCAAACGGATGCTCGCCTCCCGGCAGGGGCCCGGATCCCGTGGGGCCAGATGCCGAAGCGTCGTTTCCCGCCACGCTCGGGCCCGGGGGACTCCCCCCGCCCCGCATCGCCCCGGCCGCGTACCGCACACCGACCGCGATGGGGCCGCCAACGGCTCGGGCGCCGCCGCCGAACGCCAACCCGTCGACAAACTGCCCCGTCAGCCGCTCGGCCTGGAGCATCGCGTACACGCCGATCCCGGTCCCCACCACCATCTGCATCAGCAGCAGCCCTAACTGGAGGAAGCCGGCGGCAAGCGAGGCAATCCCTCCAGCCAGGCCGGGCCCGCCCGCGTTTCCCGCTAACACCTGCCGGACCGGCACGATCACCGCGAGATAAATTGCCGCGGCATGGATGACCCTGACGCAGAAGACGACCAGCCCGGTCCTGACGATCACCACCGCCCATCGCGCGGTCCACCGGGCCGTCCCCGGCGCCGCCAGCAGAGCGACGGCGAGCGGCGCCAGAAAGAGCGCCAGCAGCAGCGTGAGGTGCGCGAAGAAGAGGATGGCCAGATACACCAGGGAGCCGATCGCAAAGAGCAGCAACGCAAGCAGGATGCCCAGCAGCAGCGCGTTGGGGGCCCAGGGGGCCGACGTGATCCACGGCCCGAGCAACTGTCCGAGCAGGCGGAAGAGGGCGCGATGCGGACCCAACAGCTCCTCTCTGAACTGGGCCCAGCTCTGCGAGATCAGCCCGGACAGGACCGCGGATCCGGCATCTCGGAGCGTGCCGAAGACCAGAAGGACGATCTGGTTGAGCGAGCCGATCGCCAGCAGGAGTCCGCCGGCGACAAACATCCGGCCGAAGGTCCCCACGATGTCCGGCGCGCCCCCGGGGCGCAGCGAGACGGCGACGTGGCCCAGCCAGAGGGAGGTCAGCACCGCCCAGGCCAGCCGCATCATCGACTGGGTGGCGCCGGTCGAGATCAGCCACTGTTCCAGCGCGGCGAACACGTCGGCGATGCCGCGCTCAAACCCGCTCATGGTCCGATCCCCCGCCGCGCGCCGCGGACTTCAGTAGAGCGGCCTCAGCTGCGGCTCCGGGGACCGCGTCTCGCCCGCGGCCGTCACGACGTCCACCAACAGGTGGGCGGCCGTGGACACTGTGTCCGCGAATTCCAGCTGCGCATCCAAGGCCCGGCGGTCCTGCTCCGCCTGCCTGAGCGTC
>VBAN01000176.1 GCA_005882445.1 Candidatus Segetimicrobium genomatis
GAGATCGAGGCCCTGATGCGCGGGGTGACGTCTCAGTTCGAGCGCTACGCCCGGCTGTCGCGTTCGATTGCGCCCGAGGCGTTCATGCTGGTGATGTCCGCCGAGGAGCCCGGGCGGCTCGCCGATCTGGTCGCTCAGCACCTGCAGCTTCGGGTCGAGGAGCGTCAGGCGATCCTCGAGACGGCGCCGAAGGATCGGCTGGAGAAGCTGAGCGGCGTCCTCACCAAAGAGATCAACATCCTGGAATTGGAGCGGAAGATCCAGAACCGGGTCCGCAAGCAGATGGAGAAGAGCCAGCGCGAGTACTTCCTCAAGGAGCAGATGAAGGCGATCCAGCAGGAGCTCGGCGAGAAGGACGAGCGGACCGCGGAAGTCGAGGAGTACCGGAAGCGGATCGAGGAGGCCAACCTCCCCGAGAAGGTCAAGGAAAAGGCGCTCGAAGAGGTCGGCCGGCTGGAGAAGATGCCGCCGATGGTGGCGGAGGCCGTCGTGGTGCGCACCTACCTCGATTGGATCATCGCGCTGCCGTGGAGCGTCAAGACCGATGACCGGCTCGACATCAAGGCCGCGCGCAAGATCCTGGACGAGGACCACTACGGGCTGGAGAAGGCCAAGGACCGGGTCGTCGAGTATCTGGCGGTGCGCAAGCTGGCGCCGGAGTCGAAGGCGCCGATCCTGTGCTTCGTCGGGCCGCCCGGCACCGGGAAGACCAGCCTCGGCAAATCCATCGCCCGGGCGCTGGGGCGGAAGTTCGTCCGGGTCTCGCTGGGCGGAGTTCGGGACGAGGCGGAGATTCGTGGACACCGCCGCACCTACGTCGGGGCGCTCCCCGGGCGCATTGTCCAGGGGATGCGGACGGCCGGCAGCAGGAATCCCGTGTTCATGCTGGACGAGATCGACAAGTTGGGGATGGACTTTCGCGGCGATCCCTCGGCCGCGCTGCTCGAGGCCCTCGACCCCGAGCAGAACAACGCGTTTAGCGATCACTATCTCGAGCTGCCCTTCGATCTCCGCGAGGTCATGTTCATCACCACGGCCAACATCCTGGACACCGTCCCGCCGGCGCTTCGCGACCGGCTGGAGGTCATCCGGTTCTCGGGCTATATCGAGGACGAGAAGTACCACATCGCCACCCAGTTCCTGATGACCAAGCAGCAGAAAGAAAACGGACTGAAGGGGGAACAGATCACCTTTACCGATGAGAGCCTCCGGCACGTCATCCGGCAGTATACGCGGGAGGCGGGGGTCCGGAACCTCGAGCGGGAGATCGCGACGATCTGCCGCAAGGTGGCCCGGGAGGTCGCCGAGGACGAGGCCACCGCGGTGAAGGTGACGATCCAAAACGTCCACAAGTTCCTGGGACCGCCCAAGTACCACTACGGAACCGCCGGCAAGATCGACGAGGTGGGGGCGGCGACGGGGCTGGTCTACACCGAGCAGGGCGGAGACATCATGACCGTGGAGGCCACCCTGGTCCGCGGGGACGGGAAGCTGATCCTGACCGGCCAGCTGGGGGATGTAATGAAGGAGTCCGCCCAGGCGGCGCTGAGCTACATCCGCGCCCGGGCGCTGTCGCTGGGCGCCGACGATACCTTCACCTCGCGCTACGATATGCACATTCACGTGCCCGCGGGGGCGGTGCCGAAGGACGGGCCGTCCGGGGGGATTACGATGGCGTCCGCGCTCGCATCAGCCCTCACCGGCCGCCAGGTGCACAGGGATGTCGCGATGACGGGAGAGATCACGTTGCGTGGCAATGTGCTGCCCATCGGCGGGCTCAAGGAGAAGGTCATCGCCGCCCACCGGGCCGGGATCAAGACGGTGATCGTCCCCAAGGAGAACGAAAAGGACCTGGTCGAGATCCCCAACAACGTCAAGAAGAAGATCCGGTTCGTCTTTGTCGAGCACATGGACGAAGTGCTGAAGGAAGCGCTCGGGCCGGCCATGGGGCTGCCGGCGCTGACCCGCGCCCCCGGCGAAATCCGGCGCCAGCAGCCGTCGATCCAGGCCTAGCTTTGATCGGCCTTGCGCCCGGCACGACGCCGCTGCTATAATACGCGACACATATCCGCCCCGCAGCCGTGGGGCGGCGCGAGGACGGGGAGGAGTAGATCCGTCGTCCGGAAGCGAGGGGAGGGTCTGGTGCGAGCTCCCCGGGATGCGCGGATCGAATGTTGCCCCTGAGCGGCGGGCCCGGAGATCGGTGGCGGGCCCGCGGGAGCGCCCGTGACAGCGTAACGAGTCGATCGGCCTGATCCGGACCGGTCGGAACAAAGGTGGTACCGCGGAGCGCCGCTCCGCCCTTTGGGGCGGGGCGGCGTCGTCTTTTGAGGTGGCACGAGAGAGGAGGGCGCGGCCGTGACCGAGATCTCGAGCGCCTATGAGCCGAAGCTGGTTGAGGAGCGCTGGTACGCCGAGTGGCTGGCCGGGGGGGAGTTCCACGCGGTCCCCGATCCGGCACGGCGGCCCTACGTCATCATGATGCCGCTTCCCAACGTCACCGGCGAGCTGCACATGGGCCACGCCCTCAACAACGGCCTCCAAGACTGCCTGATCCGCTGGAGCCGGATGCGCGGGCTGAACGCGCTCTGGCAGCCGGGGCTCGACCACGCCAGCATCGCGGTCCATGTGGTGATGGACCGCCGGCTGGCCCGGCAGGGCCTGACCCGGCTCGACCTGGGGCGGGAGCGGTTCCTCGAGGAGACGGGGAAGTGGAAGGAGCAGATCGGCGGGACGATCCTCAACCAGCTGCGCCGGCTGGGCTGCTCGTGCGATTGGGACCGCACGACGTTTACGATGGATCCGGGCTACGCCGACGCCGTGCTGGAGTGCTTCGTGCGGCTCTACCGCAAGGGGCTGATCTACAAGGGCAAGCGGATGATCAACTGGTGCATCAAGGACCAGACGTCCCTCTCGGACCTCGAGGTGGAGTACGTCGAGATGCCGCGGACCCTGTACTACGTCCGCTATCCGGGGGCGGATGGGGGCGACGGGATCGTGGTGGCCACGCAGCGTCCCGAGACGATCCTGGCCGACGTGGCGGTCGCCGTGCACCCGGAGGACGAGCGCTACCGCCGGCTGGTGGGCACCCGTGTGCGCGTGCCCATCGTGGACCGGGTGGTCCCCGTGATCGCGGACCGGAGGGTGGAGCGCGGGTTCGGGACCGGCGCGGTGAAGATCACGCCGGGGCACGACCCCCTGGACAACGAGATCGGGGCCGACCACCACCTGCCGGTCCTTGTCGGCCTGGACCCCCAGGGGCGGATCAACGATCTCGGCGGGGAGCGGTACCGGGGGATGGACCGGGACGAGTGCCGCAAGGTCATTGTGGAGGACCTCCGCGCCGCGGGCGCCGTCGTGCGGGAGGAGGCCTACACCACCAACGTCGGCCGGTGCGAGCGGTGCAAGACCGTGATCGAGCCGTACATCTCCGACCAATGGTTCTGCCGGATGCAGGAACTGGCCGCGCCGGCGATCCGGGCGGTGCGCGACGGACGGGTGCGCTTCCACCCAGAGCGCTGGACCAAGGTGTACATGGACTGGATGGAGCAGATCCGCGACTGGAACATCAGCCGGCAGCTCTGGTGGGGGCACCGCATCCCGGTCTGGTACTGCGACTGCGGGGAGGTGGTGGCGAGCAAGGCCCCGCCGGGGACATGCCCCCGCTGCGGGGGGGCCGCCCTGACGCAGGACCCGGATGTCCTGGACACCTGGTTCAGTTCGGCGCTGTGGCCCCTCGCCACGCTGGGCTGGCCGGAGGAGACCGCCGATCTCCGGTACTTCTACCCGACCAGCACGCTAGTGACCGCCCGGGACATCATTTTCCTCTGGGTGGCGCGGATGATCATGTTCGGACTGGAGTTTCGCGGCGAGGTGCCGTTCCAGGATGTCTATATTAACCCCACTGTGCTCAATATTGAAGGGAAGAGGATGAGCAAGACGATGGGGACGGGGATGGACCCGCTCGTCCTCGTTGACCGCTACGGGGCGGACTCGCTGCGGTTTGCGCTGATCAACCGCTGCACCGGCGAGCAGGACCTGCGGTTCTCGGAGAAGATGGTTGAGGATACGCGAAACTTCGCCAATAAGATCTGGAACGCCGCCCGGTTCGTGCGCATGAACCTCGGCGACGCCCCCCGTCAGACGGCGCGTCCCGCCGCCCCATCGTTGGGGCTCGCCGACCGGTGGATCCTCAGCCGGTTTGCCCGGACGGCGGCGGCCGTGACGGACGGGCTGGAGCGATTCGAATTTCACGAGGTGTGCCACCGGTTGTACGAGTTCATCTGGAGCGAGTTCTGCGACTGGTATGTGGAGATGGCGAAGCAGGACCTGCGCGAGCCAACGGCCCCCGCGCAGGCGGCCGTGACGCGGGGGGTGCTCTCGTGGACCCTCGCCGAGACGATGAAGCTGCTGCACCCGATTATGCCCTCCCTCACGGAGGAGATCTGGCAGGCGCTCCCCCACGACGGGAGGACAATCATGCGCGCCCCCTGGCCGGAGGACCTCCAGGAGTTGATCGACCCGGATGCCGAAGCCCACGCGGCGGCGGCGATGGATCTCGTCCGGGCGATCCGCAGCATGCGGGCCGATCTGGGGCAGGCCCCGACCGAGCCGCTCCCCCTCACGCTGTTTGCGCCCGCCGGCGCCCTGCGGCGTCTTGAGGCCACGGCGCGCTATATCGCGCCCTTGGTGCGGGCCAGCCGGCTGACGATCCTGCCGGCCGGCGCCCCCCGGCCGCCCGGAGGGATCTCCGTGTTGAGCGGCGAGGTGGAGGCGAGCCTCTCCATTGGCTCCGGGGAGGCGGCGCAGGCGGTGCGGACTCGGCTCCGGAAGCAGCACGCCGCGGCCGTCCGCGATCTGGCCGGCCTGGAAGAGCGGCTGCGCAGCCCGGCGTTCCTGGATCGGGCGCCCGCCGAGGTCGTCCAGGCAGACCGGGTGCGCCAGCAGGAGTTGTCGGCGCGGCGGGCGGTGCTGGAGCGGTACCTCGCCCGGCTGGGAGAGGAGTCCCCGCAGACGTGGGGGACGTGAGCCCGGGCGCGCTGCCGGCCGGACGGGAGGCGCCGTCCGGGCGGTGGGTGAGCCTGCTGCTGCTGGCGTTTGGGCTCGCGATCCTGGCGGGGTTCGCCGCCACGGCGAATTTCCGCCAGATCGGCGAGGCGCTGCGCCGGATCCAGGTCTTGCTGCTCGGAGGCGCCATCGCCGCGTTGATGCTGCAGCTCCTCGTCAAGGCGGTGCGATGGCGGTTCATGGTGCACCGGCTCACGGGCACGCGGATCTCCGTGAAATTCGGCGCGATCTCGGTGGTGGCCGGTGTGGCCGCCGGCAGCATCACGCCCGGCCGGAGTTTCGAGATGGCGAAGGCCATCCTGTTGAGGGGGTCGTACGAGATTCCCCTGGGCCTCAGCACGTCCGCGATGATTGTCGAACGGATGCTGGACATCGTCTTTGTCGTCATCGCGTTCCTCATGGCCGCGGCCTTCGTCCCGACCCGCATGGTGCTGGCGAGCCGCCTCGTGGTGCTCGTGATCGCCGCGCTGGTTGCGGGGGTGGCGCTGGTGGCCGCCGCGCCAGGGCTCTGCTCCCGGTGGGCGGGAGCCGTGGTCCGTTGGGCCCCGCTCCCCGGACGGATGCGAGAGCGGGCGCTGGGGCTGGCAGAGACGTTTTTCACGACCTGCCTGGTGCTGCGGGAGCAGCGGACGCTGTGGCTCCTCCTGCTCCTGACGTCGGCGGTCGCGGCGCTGGATGTTGCCCGCGTCGCCGTCGTCTTTCGGGCCATGGGCATCGGCCTGGGGCTCCCGTTCGTGGCGTTCGCCTACCTTGGGGCGGCGATGCTCGGCATGGCGCTCTTGATCCCCGGCGGCGTGGGGGTGACCGAGGTCTCGATGGCCGGATTGATCGCCTTTCTTGCGCCCGGCGCGATCCCGGCCAACGTCGCCCGCAGCGCCGTCCTGATCGATCGCTTCTTTTCGTATTATTTGATCGTGCTCGTCGGCGCCGGCTTCCTCGTCGCGTACCACAAGTACCGCCGGATCTTCGTATGATGGGAGCGGAGGGAACGGGCGCACGGCCGGCGGGCGCCAGCGGCGCGAGGCAGAAGGCAACCCGGGATCAGCCTCGAAGAGAAACGAAAAGAGGGCTGCGGCATGAAGTATGACGGGATGGCGGTTGGGATCAAAGGCGTGCGGCTGTCCCTCGGGCTCATCGCGCTGGGGTTCGGCGGTATTTTTGTCATCGCCGTCGCGGCGGGGTACCTGATGGGACAGACCTCGTTCCGGACGACTCCGCCGCCGCGGGTGTTGACGATGCCGGTGGGGCCGTCGATCAGCCCGCCGGGGGCGCCCGGGGCTGCGCCATCCCCCGCGCCTGACGCCGGAGCGGTTCCCTCCGGATCCCCGCCCGGCCTCGAGGCCCAGCCGGCTCCGTCCCCGGCCGCCCCGGTGGCGCCTGGGGCGTCGCCCGAACCCGCGCCGCCGGCCGGCATCGTTCCAGCCCAGCCGGGTGGTCAGGCGGGGCCGAGCGTGACGCCCCCCATCCCGGAACCCCCGTCCCGCTTTCACGTGCAGGCCGGGGTGTTCGATGACCGTGTGCTTGCCGAGGTCCTGGTTCGGCAGCTGCGGAACCGCGGCTACGCGGTCACTATTATTGAAGGGCCGCCGTATCGCGTCTGGGTCGGGGGGTATTTCGATCGCGCGACCGCGGAGCGCCTTGTCGGCAACCTCCGATCCGCCGGATTCGACGCGACGCTGACCGCCCGGTAGCCGCCCGAGGGGTGGAGGACGCACGCATGGCGTACGAGCATATCCGTGTCGCTACCGAGGACGCGGTCGGGATGGTCACCCTCAACCGGCCGCAGGTGCTCAACGCGCTCAACCAGGCGCTGATGACCGAACTCGCCGCGGCGTTGGAAGAGTTCGACCGCGCCGCGGGGGTTCGCTGTATTGTGCTCACCGGCAGCGATCGGGCGTTCGCGGCCGGCGCGGATGTGCGCGAATTTGCCGAGGCCACCTC
>VBAN01000177.1 GCA_005882445.1 Candidatus Segetimicrobium genomatis
CCGGCGTAAACGGAGTTTGGCATGCCCTCGCGAGGATCGCGACGATAATGTTGGTGCTGCCGCCGTCAGACGACGCCTGGGTCACGGTGGAGTCCACCCAGCTCCTGAGCTGCGCTATCCGGTCACCTTTGCCGTCGAGGCACTGGAATAGCCCGAGTATCTCCTGGTCGTTCCGGCCGGAGTTCTCGGCTGTCGCCGCGAACAGCGAGACCATGTCGTAGATCGCCGCGGCGAAGCCGCGCCGGAAGCCCTCATCCTGAGGCCGATAGCTGGAAACGCGTTCGAAGACCGTGCCCGGTGAGGACCCGGCACCGGAAGGCGAGGGAGGGTGACTGGGAGGAGGAACCGGGGCGGGAGGAACCACGGCCGTAGGAGCAGGCGGGCTCGGAGGGGCCGCCGCGGAGACATGCGCATACTCTTCCCACGTCATTCTCGCCGTATCGCCAAAATACGGCTTCACGTAATTGATCGGGATGGCCCCATTCAAATTCTGCGCATCCTTGACCGAGAATGTATTGATCCCGATGACCTCGCCGTTGAGATTGAGGAGCGGTCCCCCGCTCGAGCCGTGAGAAATGGGAGCTTGATGTTGGATGAAGCGGTAGCCTTTGTCGGGATCGAGTCGCACGCTCTCCACGATGCCTGATGTAAAGGTCAAATCCAGACCCTGCGGGTTTCCGATGGCCAGGATCTGGTCGCCGACCTCGACCTTGTCGGAATCTCCCACCTTGAGCGTCCGGAGCCCCGTGGCTTTGATGGACAGCACGGCAAAGTCGCGCCGGGCTTCCGTATAGATGATCCGGACATCCGTGTACACGTCTCCCCTCGGCAGCCTGACCGCAATCTTCGTGGCCCCCTGATCCGGAGCAATCACGTGGTTATTCGTCACGATGACGCCGGATGAGGAGACGATAAATCCGGTCCCAAGAGACGTCCAGTGATCGTCGGCGCCGTACTGCGTGATGAGCACGACGGCGGGGGCGCTTTGCTTGAACAACTGCTGGAAGGATGGGGGTGGCGACGACTGCTGGGCCGGCGCGGCCGACACTCCCAGGGCGGTGGTGACCAGCGCCAGGACGAGGCCCGCCGAGACCGGAATCGAGCGTGAACGCCGCTGAAGCTTTCGCTCAATCATCTGACCTGACCTCCATGTTGGGCTCACAACCACCTTCCATTCTTCCCGGCTTCGCCGGCTTTCAGACACTGCGGGGTTACGGACAACGTGACGTGAAACTATGGAGATCTCCATCAAACCTCGAAGTGGTCGCGTGGGAGGAGAGGGTTGTGCGCGCCGCGGCCTGAAGAGGTTGCGGCAGACGCCGAAGCGATGGGGAGGCTCCAATGGGACCGCTGCTGCGTGATCGCGTCGCCTTTGTCACTGGCGCCGGGGCCGGGATCGGCCGGACGATCGCCCGCCGGTTCGCCGAGGAAGGCGCCGACATCGCCGCCGTCGATGTCAACGGCCCCGCCGCGGAGGAGACCGCGGCGCTCGCGCGGGCCTTGGGACGCCGGGCCGAGGCGATCCGGGCCGACGTCGCGAACGCGGGCGACGTGCAGGCGGCCGCGGGGCGGGCCTTCGAGGTCTTCGGCCGGATCGACGTGCTCGTGAACAACGCCGGGATCACCCTCGACGCGACCATCCCCGAGATGTCGGAGGCCGACTGGGACGCCGTGCTCGATGTCCACCTGAAGGGCACGTTCCTGTGCACGCGCGCGATCGCCCCGCGCATGCGGGAGGCCGGCCGCGGCGCGATCGTCAACATGTCGTCCATCTCGGGCAAGATCGGTAACATCGGACAGGCCAACTACTCCTCGGCCAAGGCCGGGCTGGTGGCGCTCACCAAGGTCACGGCGCGCGAGTTTGCGCGCTACGGGGTCCGCGCCAACGTCATCCAGCCCGGGTTGATCGGCACGCCGCCGACCCTGGAGCGGGGGGAGGAGAAGCTCCGCGAGGGCGCCGCGGGGACGCCGCTGGGACGCATCGGCACGCCCGACGAGGTCGCCTCCGTCGCCCTGTTCCTGGCGAGCGAGATGGCGAGCTTCGTCACCGGCGCCGTCATCGAGGTGACGGGCGGGCGCCACATGTGACCCCGCGTCCCCATCGCGTCGGGCGCTGATGCAGCCTCCCACGGGACAGCAGTACCGGATTGCGCATGAACGCCAGGAAGCGGTGGCGGTGGAGCTCGGCGCCGGAGGGCTGCCCCTGCTGCCGTGGCCGAACCGCCTGGGAGATGGCCGCTACCAGTTTGACGGCGAGACCCACCAGGTGCCCATCAATCGGGTGGGCGAGCGCACCGCGATCCACGGTCTCACGCGGTGGATCCCGTGGCGCGCGGTCGAGCACACCGCGTCGCGCGTGGCGCTCGCCACCACGCTCTTCCCCCAGCCGGGCTATCCATTTACCTTGGCGCTGCGGGTCTCGTACGAGCTCTCCGGCGGGGGACTGACCGTCGAAACGGCGGCCCGGAACGACGGGGGGCGCGCGCTGCCGTTTGGAGCGGGCCACCACCCGTACCTGGCCGTCCCGGGAGGGGCGCTCAACCAGGCCACCCTCGTCGTCCCGGCGACCCACCGGCTGCTGACCGACTCCCGGGGACTGCCGACCGGGAGCGTCGAAGCGGTCGAGGGCACTCCCTATGACTTCCGCCGGCCCCGGCCGATCGGCGACGTTGGGCTCGACACGTGCTATCAGGGTCTGATTCGCGATGCGGACGGTCTGGCGCGCGTTCGGGTCGACGAGGCGGTGCTCTGGATCGACGGGCGGTACGCCTACCTGCAGCTCTACACCGGGGACACGCTGCCCGACCCGGCCGAACGGCGCCGCGGCCTCGCCGTCGAGCCGATGACCTGTCCGCCCGACGCGTTCCGGACCGGAACCGGCGTGATCGTGCTTCCTCCCGGCGGCTCGGTGACGGCCCGGTGGGGACTCGCCGCGGGCGTCACCCCTTCATCGCCCCGGCGAGCAGGCCGCTGATCAGCCACCGATCGACGCGGCCATGAGGCCGCCCCAGTCTTCGCGATACCGGCTGTCGACGGCGTAGAGCAGGCCCACCGGGAGCGTTCGGCCTTCGGGGCGCGTCACCAGGACCAGGGGAAAGAACAGGTTGTTCCAGGCGTCCAGGAACGCAAAGACGCCGACGGCCACGATCCCCGGGAGCATCAGCGGAAGCAGGACGTCCCGCAGCAGCCGGATCTCGGTGCACCCGTCGATGCGGGCCGCCTCATCGAGCTCCAGCGGCACTGAGTCCATGAAACCCTTCATGAACCAGACCCCCACCGGGATCGCCGTGGAGGCGAACGCGAGGACGAGTCCCTGGTTCGTGTTCAGGAGATGGGACCGGAG
>VBAN01000179.1:0-3322 GCA_005882445.1 Candidatus Segetimicrobium genomatis
TCTGGGCGGGGACCTCGCCCCCCTGGTCGACCGGCGCTGCGTGGTCGGAGCGTTTCCGTGGAAGTTCGTCGGCGGGGAGGCCTCGATCTGCCGGATCGTCGCCTTTCCGGATCTCGAAGCGGAGTAGACTCTCGCGTTGGTGGCCCCAGGGGAATTCGAATCCCCGTTTCGGCCTTGAGAGGGCCGCGTCCTAGGCCTCTAGACGATGGGGCCGCGCTTCGATGAGTATATCAGATAGCCGCCGGCGTGTCGTCCTCACGGCGCCGAGCCCATCACAGCGGGGGCTTGGGAGGGGATGACTTCGCGATCGTGGAACCCTCGGGGGCAGATCGCGCGAGAGGAGCAGGCATGGCCGTCTACGATGTGATTGTATTGGGAGTCGGCGGCATGGGAAGCGCCGCCGCGTACCATCTGGCCCGGCGCGGCGCGCGCGTGCTGGGGCTCGAGCAGTTCGGGGTCGCACACGACAAGGGGTCCTCGCACGCGCGGACCCGTGTGATCCGCCAGGCGTATTACGAGGGGCCGGACTACGTCCCGCTCCTGTTCCGCGCCTACGACCTCTGGCATGACCTGGAACGCGCGGCCGGCACGACCCTGCTGACCAGGACGGGCGCGCTCCACCTGGGCGCTCCCGAGGCCGAGGGGGTGGCCGGCGCGGCCCTGAGCGCCCGCACCCACCGCATCCCCCACGAGATGCTCGACGCGGCAGAGATCCGGAAGCGCTACCCGGTGTTCCGGCCTCAGCCCGGCCAGGTGGCGCTCCTGGAATACGAGGCCGGCATCCTCAACCCCGAGCAGTGCGTGAGCACGCACATCGACCTGGCCAAGCGAGCCGGGGCCGACCTCCGCTTCGACGAGGCCGTGACGTCCTGGACCGCCCGGCCGGATCGCGTGAGCGTCCGCTCAGCCCGGGGGACCTACGAAGCCGGTCACCTCATCGTGACCGCGGGGTCGTGGGCCGGCCAGCTCCTGCAAAACCTCGGCGTCCCGCTGGAGGTGACCCGCGCGGTGCTCTACTGGTATGAACCGCGGGCCCGCGTCGAGGAGTTCAAGCGCCTCCCCATCTACATGTGGGAGGACCACGGCAAATACGCCTACGGCTTTCCGTACATCGAGGGCCAAGGGCTCAAGGTCGGGTTCCATCATGTGTTCGCCGAGGTCACCACGCCGCAGACGATCCGCCGGCAGGTCGGTGATGACGAGAAGGCGCGGATGCGCGACCATCTCGCCTCGCTGATGCCCGACGCGGCCGGCAGCCTGCTGGCGACGGCCACCTGCATGTACACGAACACCCCGGATCTCCACTTCATCATCGACCGCCACCCGGCTCACGAGAACGTCACGGTGGCCTGCGGCTTCTCGGGGCACGGCTTCAAGTTCGCGAGCGTCGTCGGCGAGGTCCTCGCCGATCTGGCGCTGCAGGGCAGGACCGCGCAGCCCATCGGCCTCTTCGCGCTCAACCGCTTCCGGTCATCCGGCGGCCTCACGCGCCCCCTGCCGCGGCAGGCTCATGTCCCCGGCGGCGGCGCGCGCCGTCAGGCCACATAAGACGAAGAAAGGGAGCCGGACCATGAAGCGCCAGGTTCTCGGTGTCACCGCCGTGATCGCCGCGGTCGTGCTGCTCTTCGGTTCGGCATTCACCGCCGGCCAGGGGGCCGGAAGCAAAGTCCCCGAACCCCCGCTGCTGCCCGGCCAAAAGCCGTTCACCCTGGATCTCGGAGAGACGATCAGTTACTCGCAGAGCAAGAACTTTGAGATCGTCGGCCACAGCTACTTCAAGGGCGAGTGGCTCACGGAGTCCGCGCGCCAGCGGGGGATGGGGTGCGGCTTCAACGTCCCGCGCGTCTACAAAGGCGTGGGGTACTTCGCCGGGTACGATGATCCGCCCACCTGCTTCGGCGTCCTGATCGCGGATGTAAGTAACCCCGCGGACATGAAGGCGCTCAGCTTCATCCCCTGCAACCCTGGGACGCGGTGCAACTATCTGCGCCTGAATCCCGCGAGGAAGATCCTGGTCGTCGGCATGGATTCCAGCGCGGCCAACCCGGAGCAGCCGGCGGGAGGGCCGGCGGCGCAGGCGGGCTTTGCCTTTTACGATGTCTCCAACCCCCGCACTCCCCAGCGGCGGGGGTTCTACCTGACTTTGCCGCACGGGGCCACGCACGGGTTCGAGATCGACGACCGGTACGTCTACGGCTGCGCCACGACGGCGCAAACCAAACCCGCGAACCACGAACTCCTGATCCTCGATTACGCCGATCCGGAGCGGCCCGCTCTCGTGAGCGCCGTCCACATCCCGGGGCAGTACCTGGAAGAGACGTATGAGCCCAGGGATCAGAACAACCTGGACGGATCTCCTCAGCGGGTCTGGTGCCACGAAGTCAATTATCACAAGGACCGGCTCTACGTCGCCTGGCGGGACGCCGGCATGGTGATCGTTGACGTGAGCGACCGAACTCACCCCGGGATCATCTCGCGCCTGGACTATGTCCCGCCGTTTCACGGCGGCGCCCTGGGCGCGACGCACACGGCGGCGCCCGTGGTCGTGGACGCCGCCAAGGACCCCACGCTGGTGGTCCTCACGGATGAGATCATCGCCTGCCCGCCCGGGTACGGCCGCATCGTGGACATCTCGGATCTTTCCAACCCTCAGGTGATCTCCACGCTGCGCATCCCCCATGTGACCGACAACGTCGACCGCGCGACCGGGAAATTCGTCTGCCCCTCGAACGGCGGATACGTTCACCATCCGTGGTTCGACTTCCGCTCGCCCGGTCTGCTCTACACGGCGTGGATCGAGCAGGGGCTCCGCGCCTGGGACATCTCCGACCCCTTCCTGCCGCGCGAGGTAGGGTACTATCTCTCGCCGCGCTACCCCGGGCGGTTTCCCAACCGGCAGGTCCGGGAAGTGTATCAGGATCGCGACACCGGGCTGCTCTACATGGCCGACGCCAACGGCGGAGGGATCACCGTCCTGCGGTGGGTCGGCCCCATCCCCAGGCGTCCTATCCCGGCGGCCGTTCCCGGAGCGCGCTAAAAGGGCGCCACTGACCGCCCGTTCCGTCCCCCTCGTCCTTATCCCGCCCGCGATCACAATCGTTCGGGAACCGAACCCCTTCCCGGAACCGTAAGGAGAACAGTAGGCACGGCGTGACGGAGGCGTGATCATGAGGGGAGACGCTTATGTCTTTGGACCGGCAGACGGCGTCCGGCCGCAGCCTGCGCGGGCGGGTCGGGGGATGCAGGCGCCCCGACTCCTTGCGGTGATCCTGCTGGCTGCGCTCCCGGTCCCGCTCGATCTCCTTGCGGTGATCCTGCTGGG
>VBAN01000179.1:3408-12102 GCA_005882445.1 Candidatus Segetimicrobium genomatis
CCGTGTGGCGCACCTTGTGGCGCCGGCACGATGACCCGGCAGGTGGTGCGGCCCCCGCGGTGGATTTCACCCGTGACATGGTCATTGGGGTCTTTGCCGGTGAGATCCGCGGTCCGGCCGCCGTCGCCATCGTCCGCGTTACCCGCGAACCCAACCGGCTCGTCGTATGGTACACCTTCAGGGACACTCGCCCGATGCCGGCCGCCGAGAGTGGCGTCCCGTCCACGCCGTTCAGCATCATCCGGCTGCCGCGGTCTTCACTGCCGGTGAGTTTCGTCCAGGTCAAGGCTCCCCAGGTGCTGCGCCGGCCGTAGGCCGCGGCGTCGGACCGCAGCGCGATCCCACCGTCTCAGGAGCGCCGGAACGCGTCGGTTACAGCGGCTAAGGAGTAAAGACCGGAGGGAGTCGGCCAACCGACCGACCCCCCACCGGTTTCGCAACCGACTTTACGGGTTCTTGGGCGTGAAGATCGCGAACACCGCGCCCTGACCGTCTCTGCAGACCGCAAACCGGCCCACGTTCGGAATGTCGTCGGGCGCCCTGACCACCGTACCGCCGAGCTCCCCGACCTGCTTGGCTGCGCCGTCGCAGTCCGTAACGGCGAAATAGGTCAGCCAGTGCGGAGGGACGTCCTTCAACTGGGGCGGCCGGGCCATCATGCCGCCGACCTGGGTCGTGCCGGCCTTAAAGATCGTATATGTGCCTGCCGGACCCATGCCCATCGACTCCGCTCCCCAATCGAACGTCGCGCGGTAAAATCGCCCGGCGACCTCGGTGTTGGGCGTCATCAGCTCGTTCCAGCAGATCGCGCCTGGCTCGTTGATGATCCCCGCGCCCGGGTGCTTCTTCGCCTGCCAGACCGCGAATTTCGCGCCCGTGGGATCCTGGATGAAGGCCATCCGCCCCACATCCAGGACGTCGTTTGGACCTTGCAGCACCTTGCCGCCGCCCTGCGAGACCTTCTTGGTGATTTCGTCGGCGTTCCGCACATTGATGTAGGGGACCCAGTGCGGTGGCACGCCCTGCGCCTGCCTATCCTTGTCGAGCGCGTACATCCCCGCCGTGTACTGATTCTTTAGCTGGAACATCGTATACGTCATATTGGGGCCGGCTGGCATGTCGGCGGCCTGCCACCCCAAGAGCCGTCCGTAGAACCTCTTCGCGGCGGCCGGATCGGTGGTAGCGAGTTCAACCCAGGAAAACTCACCGTGCGCGTATTCCGTTCTCGTTGTCATGTGCCCCTCCTGTTCTCGATGTCTTTCGGCGACGCGGTGTCGCCGTATTCGTCGTGCTTGCGCCACCAAACGTACGGCGGGGATTGCGGCCACCCCTCGGGCGAGTCCTCCCACTCCTCCTGGCGCCCGAGCGGTGTCAGATCGAGCAGGTTGAAGTCGATCCGAAGCCTATCCGCTCCGCGCGCGGTCGTGAAATAGGTGCGATAGACGGCCTCCCCGTCCCGGAGGAAGGCGCTGAGTCCGAACGATTCCCCATCCTGGGTCGTCACGCGGAAGTCGTAGTTGAAGTCGCTGCGGAATGAGGAGACCCATGGGACGGTCCAGCCCATCCGCTGCTTGTAGGGTAGGATCTCCGCGTGCGGAGCGCGGGACACCAGCACCAGGGAGGTGTCCCGGGCGCGGAGATGAGCGAGATGGCCGATGTTGTCGGCAAACGACGAACAACCCGTGCACGGCTTGCCGCCCGGCGCGAACATGAAGTGGTAGACAATCAGCTGGCGGCGACCGTCGAACAGGTTGTAGTTCTTCTCGATCCTGACCATGGGCAGCCGCCGGCGCTCTGCGGCCAGCGCGTACAATTGCCGGGTGAGATCCTTCTCCTTGACGAGTACTTGTTCGCGAACCCTGAGCCATTCCTCAGCCGATACGATCTTCGGAAGTGCTTCCCTCGTCTCACTCAACGTACACACCTCCCAGTGGCCTGCATGACTGCCCCTCCTTGTCTCCGGCCGGTTTTGCTCTCGCGGGCCGACCGTTCGTCAATCGTGCCCTCTCCCCCACGCCACTCCACATTATATTCCCATAAGGGAATATGTCAACTGGAAAGAAACGGCCCGTCCAAACCCTGTCGTTGGAGCCGGACTCGCAACCCATCGATCCTCTCTGTCACTGCTTAGTCGAATGGAGAGGCCTGAAATCGACAAATCCGCCTAACCGGGTCCAGGAGTCTCCCTGATCTCTGGCCCCTTCGAGTTATAGTTGGCTGAGACGCTCGAAGGGGCAAGCCTGGGGCTGTGTTAAGAGGGTTTATTCTCCCTCGACCAAATACGACTCAAGTCGGCCGGCGGCGTTCCAGGATCGCGTAGACGTCCCGTCGGCTGCGAATCGCCCATACCGTCACAGTGCGTTCTTGGATCTCGTAGCAGACGCGGTAGTCGCCAACGCGGAGTTTCCACAGCCCCGTCAAGGAACGCCGAAGGCGCTCTCCATACCTGGCCGGTTCTGTCATCAGACGGCTCTCGATCGCACGCATGATGCGCGTCTGCATATTTCGTGGGATGCGGGGAAGGTCTTCAGTGACGGTTTCCGGGTGATACACCACCGAGTAGCCGGCGCTCACCGGCTACCTGGTCCTCAACCGCCGCTTGAGTTCCGCGTGGGGAATCGACCGGGCTGGATTGTTCCGGCGTTCGGTGACGAGCTCTTCCAGAGCGGCGTCCTCCAGAAGCTCCAACGCTTCGCGCACCAGGTCGCGGACTTTTTGGGACAGCGACACGTGGTCACGGTCTGCCAATCGCTTGACCGCCTTATAGACCGGAGGCTCCAATACGGTATTGATCCTTGGACGCGTGGATGGCATCAACTCTCACCCTCGCGGAGTGTACCACAAGTGTTCAACCTCGATCAAGCCCGCTGATAAGATAATGAAGATTCTCAACATCGAATCGACTTTTCTCGACTGCTCAATCGGCTTTTTCGAGGGTTCGACGATTGGGAGGCGACCACCTCGAAGCGGAGCCCCTGCGCAATGGGACGATAGTCTGCCGGCTTTCTCCTCCTCCATCCCGGAAACGTCCAGGACCACGATTGTTCCCATCTTGACGGCTCAAAGGCGAAGGTGGCCACTTTCCAGAAGCCCACAGCAGGATTCAGGGAAGGCAAAGCTGTTGCCTCGCGCAAAAAGGGGTCTGAAGGGGAGGAGGCAAGGCAGTGGACAACCGTAGACGGAACGACTTCAACAAGCTAAGTAGAGAACAAAAGCTTGAGCTGGCTCGGGCGCTGTTTCAACGCGGCTCTGACGCCTACACCGCGGCCAAGGCTGCCTTCCAAAAAGTCTATCCTACCGCCCCAGACGAGATGATCGTTCCCGGTCTGTCCCATACCTATGTCGAGGGTGTTGATGCCGCGCTCGACTTCATCGCGGGAGCCGAGATGTTTCTTCGCGATCCAGATGATGAGTGGTTGGGGTTTGGTTTTACTTACGAACTCCTGTATCATGCGTACAATTGGCACATGTTTCTGATCTTGCTGCCGGAAGGGACTGGGGACCTGTTAAAGAGCGTTGATGACCTCAAAAGGTCAGTAGAAACTGGGGTGGATCAAAAAGCACTCCTCAAGGATATCGAGGACCTACGAGACCAGTTGACCGGGCACAGGGGTCTCCCTAACCTCTAGCCTCGATCTCGACCGAGCCGGAAGACCGACCTAAACAAATGGCTGGGGGAGGAGGATTCGAACCCCCGCTAACGGGTCCAGAGCCCGTCGTCCTACCGCTAGACGATCCCCCAGTACGTGCGGAGCGTCCTCATTATATGAGCCCCGGAGGATGGGTGTCAACGCACGGGCCATGTGATACCATCGCCTCATGAACACGCGGCGCCGGAAGGACTCAAGCCATGAGGAGCGACCGGGTGAACCGGAGTCCCCCAACGAGATCCGCGATGCCACCCTGCCCTGCCCGCAGTGCCGCGGAGAGATGCACCCGATGTTCCTCTATGAGGACCGCGAGCCTGATGTCTGGCTGTGCTTTGCGTGCGGCCACCTGGAGTGGCTCGAGCCCGGCCCGGGGCGGGCGATTCCCTCAGTAGACGAGTAAGCCGCGCCGCATGCTCGACCCTAACCTCTTGCGGCTGCGGAGGGGCCCGTGGACTCGATGAGCGCGATCGCCCGGTCCAGCCGCGCGAGCACGCACTCCTTCCCCAGCACCTCGATTAGCTCGAACAGCCCCGGCCCGACGGTCTTCCCGGTGAGCGCGACCCGGAGGGGATGGATCACATCCTTGGCCGCCACGCCGCTCTGCGCCGCCGCCCCGCGCACCGTCGCGTCGATCGCGGCCAGGGTCCATGCGGGGAGCGCGCCGAGGGCGGCGCGGGCGCGCCGGAGGAGCTCGGTGACTCCGGGAGCACTGAGGTGCTTCTGGACCGCCTGGGGATCGTACTCGACATCCCGGAAGAAGAAGTCCCCGTACGTCACCACATCCCCGGGGAGCCGGAGCCGCTCCCCCAGGATCGCCACCACGCGGCCGACGTAGGCACGCACCTCGGGGCTCACCTCGCCGTTCAGGAGGTGCTCGTCTTTCAAGGAGGCGACCACGAGGTCGATCACACGGTCCGGATTCTGACGGTACACCGCCTGCATGTAGACCCCATTCATCCAGTTGAGCTTCTGGATGTCGAAGACCGCCGCGCTTTTCCCCATCTCCTCGATCCGGAAGCGCTCGATCAGTTCCGGGACCGTGAACAGTTCCCGGCCGTCCTCGGGGTACCATCCCATCAGGGCGAAAAAGTTCACCAGCGCTGCGGGGAGATAACCCAGCCGCGCGTAGTCGCGCACCGACGTGTCGCCGTGCCGCTTGCTGAGCTTCTTCCGGTCGATACCGAGCAGCAGCGGGAAGTGCGCGAACCGGGGGGGCGTCCACCCGAGCGCCTCGTAGATCAAGACCTGCCGGGGCGTGTTCGAGAGATGCTCCGACCCCCGCAGGCTGTGGGACATGTGCATCCCATGATCGTCCACGACGTTGGCGAAGTTGTACAGGGGGGTGCCGTCGGACCGCTGGATGATGAAATCGTCCAGGTCCGGGTGCCCCTCGGGAACCCGGAACCGGAGCGTGGCCACCCGCCCGTCGGCCTCCCGCTGCCGCCGCTCCGCCTCCGAGAGGTTCCGGCAGCGGCCGACGTACCGGTACGGGCGGTGCTCCGCGATCGCCTGTTCGCGGTCCGCCTCCAGCTCCTCGCGCGTACAGTAGCAGGGGTAGGCGGCCCCCCGCGCGCGCAGGAGTGCCGCGTGTTCGTGGTAGAGTGCGCTCCGCTCGGTCTGCCGGTACGGCCCGTACGGACCGCCGGCATCGGGTCCCTCCTCCCAGTCGATCCCCAGCCACCGCAGATCCTCGATGATCGCCGCTTCGTAGGCTTCGGTGGACCGGTCCCGGTCGGTGTCCTCGATCCGGATGATGAACTGGCCCTTGGAGTGGCGCGCGAACAGCCAGTTGAAAAAGGCCATCCAGGCGCCCCCCACGTGGAGGAACCCGGTGGGGCTGGGCGCGTACCGGGTGCGGACGTGGCCCGTCACTGCCTGCGTCGCGCTGCCAGGGTAGCACAGCCGCCGGCGCAGGCGCAAACCGTTTGCGCCGAGTCCGATCAGCGCGCCTTCGCGGACGCCCCTGACCGATCACGCCGGGGGCGATGACGCGACCGATTGTGCCGAGCGGCCCTTACGTGAAGAGGGTGCTGACCGATTCGTTGAGATGGATGTTGCGCATGGCCCGGGCGAGCAGGGGTGCGGCGGAGAGGATGCGTATCCGGTCCGTCCGCATCTCCGGGGGGATCGGGATGCTGTTGGTGAACGCGAACTCCTGCACGTCGTCGCGGTCCAGCGTCTTCGCCACGGGGCCGGCCAGGACGGCATGGGTGGCGCAGACGTACGCTTCCGGCCGCGCGCCGTGCCCGATCAGGGCGTCCAGGGCGCTCGCGATGTTCCCGCCCGTCGAGAGGATCCGGTCGATGAGAATCGGAATCCGCCCTTCCACTTCGCCGACCACCTGCACCGTTTGCTTCGCATCCGGGCCCAGGCGGCGCTGGAAGACGACCGACAGCGGCAGCCGCAGCCGCTCGGCCAGGCGGTAGGCAATCTTGACGGCCCCGTCGTCGGGCGCGACGACGACGGCCGGGGGCAGGGCCTTCTCCGCCAGGTACGCGGCAAACAGCGGCAGCGCCCGCAGATGGTCCACCGGAATGTTGAAGAAGCCCTCGATCTGATCGGCGTCCAGGTCCAGCGCCAGAATCCGGTGCACCCCCGCGCTCTGGAGGAGATCGGCCACGAGCCGGCCGGTGATCGGCTCGCGGGGCGCGTGCTTCTTGTCCTGGCGCGCGTACCCGTAGTACGGGATCACCGCGGTAATGCGCCCGGCCGAGGCTCGGCGGAGCGCGTCCACCATCACCAGCAGTTCCATGAGGTTCTCGTTGACCGGGGGACAGGTGGGCTGGATGACGAACACGTCATCCCCGCGGACGCTTTCCTCGAATCGGGCGTAGATCTCGCCGTCCTCAAACCGCCGGATGGTGACCTGGCCCAAGGCCAGCGACAGCTCGTCGGCGACTTCCTGCCCGAGGGGACGATTCGCGGTGCCGCAGAAAACCTTCAGCGGGCCTGCACCATGAACCGAATGGCCGTGCGCTCCTCGCCGTCGATCTCGACTTTGGTGAACGCGGGGATGGCAATGAGGTCGATCCCGTTCGGCGCGACGAACCCGCGGGTGATCGCGATCGCCTTGACGGCCTGGTTCACCGCGCCGGCGCCGATCGCCTGAATTTCAACCTCTCCCTTTCGCGCAACACGGCGGCGAGCGCCCCGGCGACGGCCTTGGGTTTCGAGTCGGCTGAGACCCTGAGACACTCCCCCATGCCGTGTGTGCTCCTTGGCCTGCTGCGGCGATCCCGGCCGGGTGCCCGCCCCTATTCCATGATCCGGAGGGGAACTCCTCCTGCCACGCCCGCCGTCAACGCGCGCCGTTGCGCCATCGTTCTTGCCAGATAGTTGCGATAAACTGCGGGATCGCGAGCTGCCGGCCGAAGCGGCTGGGTTGGCGGATGAGCCGGTAGCACCACTCCAGCCCCAGCGTCTGCACGACGCGCGGAGCCCGAGGCACCCTTCCCGCCCAGACGTCCAGCGATCCGCCCACCCCGATCGCCACCGGCATCGCCAGGGAGGCGAGATGCCGGTCGAGCCAGCGCTCCTGCCGGGGGCTTCCCAACCCCGCCAGCAGCAGCGTGGGCGCGGCGGCGCGAATCGCCCCGAGCACAGGGGCCTCCTCTTCGGGCCCGAAGAATCCGTGCGCCGCCCCCGCGATCACGATGCCGGGGTGGAGGCTCCGGAGGCGCGTGGCCGCCTGCTCGGCAACGCCCGGCGGCCCGCCCAACAGGAAGATCCGCCATCCACGCTTCGCTCCCTCGCCGCACAGCCGGTCCGCGAGGTCGATCCCGGGCACGCGGCCCGGCATCCGCCGCCCCAGCTGGCGCGCGCCCCAGACCACGCCGATGCCATCGGGGACGACCAGCGCGGCCCGGTGGAGGATATCCCGGAGGTCGAGGGCACGGCGCGCCCGCATGATCAGTTCGACATTGGCGGTCACCACGAGGTGGGGGCCGGGATCGCCCGCCAGGTCCACGGCCGCCGCGACCGCCCCGTCGAGGTCGACCGGATCGAAGCCCACCCCGAGCACGTCGACCCGGGTCATGCTACGAGATCGGCCACGAGCCGGGGGGCCAGGGCGGCGCGGGCTCGAAGCGGGGCCACGGCGGCGAGGAGACGCGCACGGCGTCCGGCGAGACCGCCCGCCGTCTCCTCGATCACCCCGGCGAGCGATTCGACCGAGAGGGCGCCGGCGTCGAGCGCGGGCTCGCCCAGTTCCCGGGCGAACGCGCTGACCTTTGGATCATACGCCAGCGAGATCATCGGAACGCCGTGGATCGCGGCGAAGATGAGCGCGTGGAGACGCATGCCGACCACGAGGCCGAGGGCGCCAAAGAGCGCCAGCATCTCGCGTGGACGCAGCGGGGTGCGCACCAGCCCGGCCGCGGAGCCGATCTCCGCGGCCAGCCGCTCGGCCACGGCAAGATCCCCCGGCGGGTGCAGCGGGAGACAGACCCAGCGGACGCGGCACCGCTCCGCCGCAATTCTGGCGGCCGCGGATACCGTGCCGAGCCAGCGTTCGTGATTCCATGCCCGGACGGCGAGCCCGAAGTGGACCCCGTCTCCCCACCGGGCATGCTCGGCCGCCACGTTTGGCGACCACTCCGGGCTGAGGAGCAGCGCGGGGTCGGCGGCGAGCGCAACGGGCGGCCGGTCGACGCCCAATGCGGCCAGGGTGGTGAGGGAATCCCGGTCCCGCAGTGTGATGAGGTCGACGGCGTTCAGCACCCGGCGGACGGCCGACCGCGCCAACCGACCGCGCAGCGGCCCGATCCCCTGCGCATACAGCGCCGTCCGCCGGCCGAAGCGCTGAGCCAGCCCGAGCACCGCGAGGTAGTACCATGGACTGCGCCAGGACGTGACATCTTGGAACAGGCTTCCGCCGCCGGACAGGCAGAGGTCGCATCGCTTGAGCGCCTGCGCGACGTCCCGGGGGTGGCTGCGGGGGATCGCCAGCACGCCGTGGGCGCCCGCGGTCGCGCCGGGGTTCGCCGAGAGCACGGCGATTTCGACGTGCGGGCAGCGCGCACGAAGGGCATCCACGGTGGCTCAC
>VBAN01000178.1 GCA_005882445.1 Candidatus Segetimicrobium genomatis
TGCATCCTTCCCGCCGGCGGGATTACCCTCCTCCCGGCGGCGCTTGTCACGCCGCGGTCACGTGCCGGTCGGCCGTAGCGAGCGCCTCGTCGATCACCTCCAATCCTTCCTCCAGTTCCGCGTCTGTGATGACGAACGGCGGCGCGAGCATGAGCAGGTTCCACTTCGCGTAAGCGTAGACGCCGCGCTCCCGCATGGCGCGGATCGTGCCGGCCACCGCGGGGTGCGCCGCCCGGCTGCCCCGGGGGGTCCACGGGACCAGCGGCTCTCGGGTCTTCCGGTCCCCGACGAGCTCGATGCAGGCAAACAGCCCGCGCCCGCGGACGTCGCCGACGGCGGGGTGGCGCTGCTTGATGGCGTCGAGGCGCGCGAACAGACGGTCGCCCAGGACCCGGGCCCGTTCGATCAGCCCCTCCTCGTGATAGGCGGCCAGGGTCGCCACACCGGCCGCGCACGCCAGCGGATGCCCGCTGTACGTCGCCCCGGTCAGCAGGACGTTCGTCTCGAAGTAGGACGCCACGCGGTCCGAGACCGCGACCGCGCCCAGCGGCACGTACCCGGAGGTGATGCCTTTGCCGAGGGACATGATGTCCGGTGTGACCCCGTAGTGCTCGATCGCGAACCATCTGCCGGTCCGCCCGAACCCCGCCATAACCTCGTCGCAGATCAGCAACACCCCGTAGCGATCGCAGATCTCCCGCAGGCGGGGGTAGTACTCGGGCGGAGGGACAATCCGGGCGTTGCTCCCGGTGATCGTTTCCACGATCACCGCCGCCACGGTGTCCGGATCTTCAAACTCGATGATCTCGCCGATGTGGTCCGCGCAGTGAATGCCGCAGGACGGATAGGTCAGCCCAAACGGACAGCGGTAACAGAAGGGATCCTCGGCGACCACGGTGCCCCACACCCCGGGCTCGGCGCCGCGCCGGCGCGGATCGCCGGAGACGGACAACGCCCCCGCGGTTGCCCCATGATAGCTGCGCCGCCGTGTGATCACCTTCTGCCGCCCGGTCGCCAGGCGCGCCATCCGGATCGCGGCCTCGTTCGCGGTGGCGCCTCCCGTCGTGAAGAACACGCGGTTGAGATCCCCGGGCGTCACCTCGGCCACGGCCCGGGCCAGCCGGCCACGCTGCGCGTTTGCAAACTCGGGCGCCACGTAGCACAGCTCCGCCGCCTGGGCCTGGATCGCCTCGACCACGCGGGGATGGCCAAACCCCAGGTTCAGGTTCACGAGCTGGGAGGCAAAATCGAGGTAGCGCTTCCCCTCGGCATCCCAGAAGACCGCTCCCAGGCCTCCCGCGATGATCGTCGCCCGCCGTGATTTCTGCGCCGACCACGAATGCAGCAGAAACCGCCGGTCGTCCTCCAGGATGCGCGATACGACAGCCTCCGGCAGGGGCTGGCCCTGGCCCTGCATGACGGGACGCATCTTGGTCACCCTCCTTTGCGATTTCCTGGGAGCGGCCGGTCCGCGGGACCGTCGTAGAATTCGGGCCGCTGCAGGGACAGATCGAGGGGCTGGACGATCGACGCGTTCGCGGAGCCCCGCCAGCCCTTTTCCCGGTGCGCCTCTTCATAGGTATGGGCCACCAGCGACACCGTGCGCGAGAGCAGGAAGACGCCCTTGATCAGCTCGGTGTCGAACCCCAGATCGAGGCAGATGGCCCCCACCGCCCCTGGACCGTTCAGGTAGATGCGGCGCCCCCAGAACGACTCGGTCGCCGCTTCGATGGCCCTGGCCATCGCCACGTACTGATTCGAGACCCCCCACCGATCGGAGAGCTCCAGCAGCCGGGCGGTCCGAGGGTCCTGGATGTGCTGCGGGTGGTGAAATCCGGGCAGCCGCCGCCCGGCCCGGCGCGCGTCGCCCGCCACCTCCCGCGCCGCCGCCTCCAGACTGAGGCCGTCCCGGCGCATGCGGTCCACGGCCTCCTTGAACAACTCGGCCGGCCGGTCCGCGGTCCCGTGGAGGGAGCCGATGGCCAGCAGCCCTCCGGCGACCCCCACATGCAGCGGCACCCCGCCCGAGGTGATGAGGCGGGACGCCGCCGACGACGGCGAAAACGCGTGCTCGGCCATGCTGACCAGGATCGCGTCCAGCATGCGGCCGTGCGCGGGAGAGGGCAGCTCTCCGCGCCAGACCAGATACGCCATCTCCGCGAAACTGATGCCGCCGGTGAGCTCGTTCAGGTCGTAGCCGCGAACGACGATCTTGTCCTTGGTCTTGTAGGCGATGGCCGTCCGCCAGTGGAACGGCTCGCGCTTCCCGTCTGCCGTGGCATCCATCCCGCTACCTCCTCGACCCCGACACCGGCTCTTCTTCCTTCAGGTAGA
>VBAN01000180.1 GCA_005882445.1 Candidatus Segetimicrobium genomatis
GATCCACCGCCTCCCGGCGCCGCGCATCGTGGAGGCGGGCCTGGTCCAGATCCCCGAGGGCCGGCGGCTGTGGCCGCGGATGACCGTGCTCGAGAACCTCGAGTTGGGCGCGTACGTCCCGGCGCTGCGGGCGCGCAGGCAGGAGACCCTCGACTGGGTCCTCTCCCTGTTCCCGCGCCTGGGCGAGCGGACGGCCCAGCTGGCCGGCACCCTCTCGGGCGGAGAACAGCAGATGCTGGCGATCGGCCGCGGGCTGATGAGCCGGCCGCGCCTCCTGATGCTGGATGAGCCGTCGCTCGGGCTGGCGCCGATCCTCGTCCGCGAGGTCTTCAACATCATCAGGCAGATCAACGCCCGGGGCGTCACCGTCATGCTGGTCGAGCAGAATGTCCGGCAGGCCCTCCGGATCGTACGGTCCGGGTCGGCGCCGGCCCTGCTCGACGATCCGGAGATCAAGCGCGCGTATCTGGGCCTGTATGCGCGCCGGCCCGGGGAGCCTCCCCGCACAGGATCAACATCAGGTCGTTGACGTTGGTGTTCGTCGGCCCGATCCGGATGAGATCGCCCACCGCGTCGAGCAGCGGATAGGCGTCGTTCTCCGCGAGGTGGCGCGCCGGGTCGAAGCCTTGCGCGCGCGCTCGGGCCAGCGTGGTGCCGTCGGCGACCGCCCCCGCCGCGTCCGTCGGCCCATCGGTCCCGTCCGTCGCGAAGCTGACGAGCAGGGTGCCCGGGAGTCCGGCCATCGGGCGCGCGGCGCCGAGCGCGACCTCCTGGTTGCGGCCGCCGCGGCCGTGGCCCGTGACCGTCACCGTCGTTTCTCCTCCCGCGATGATGCAGGCAGGCCGCGCCACGGGGTGGCCGGTCGTCCCCGCCTCCCGGGCGATCCCGGCGAGGGTGCGGCCGACTTCGCGGGCCTCGCCTTCTATATAGGTAGAAAGCAGCAGCGCGTGGTACCCCAGCCGGCCGGCCTCGGCGACCGCGGCCCGGGCCGCGGTCGCGTTGTCGGCGAGGACCGTCACAGAGCTCCGGGCAAACGTGGGATCATCCGGCTTGGGCGTCTCGGGCTCCTCGCCGGCGGCGCCGCGGCGCAGGGTCGCCAGCACGGCGGGCGGAACCTGCTCGGTGAGCCGGTACTTTGCCAGGATCGCGAGCGCATCGACGAAGGTGGTGGGATCGGGAACCGTCGGGCCCGACGCGATCGCGTCGAGCGGGCTTCCCACGATGTCCGAAATGACCAGCGTGACGAGGCGCGCCGGGGAGGCCGCCCGAGCCAGCTGGCCGCCTTTGATCCGGGACAGGTGCTTGCGCACGGTGTTCATCTCGGTGATGTCCGCGCCGGAGCGCAGGAGCAGGTCGGTGGTCCGCGCCTTGTCGCTCAACGTCAGACCCTCCCGGGGAACCGGAAGCAGGGCCGATCCGCCCCCCGAGATCAGACAGACCACCAGGTCGTTGGGACCAAGCCCTGAGACGAGCGCGAGGATTTCCCGCGCGGCCGCCTCGCCGGCCGCATCCGGCAGCGGGTGGCCGGCCTCCCGCAGGACGGTCCGGTTGAGCGGGGCGGTGTACCCCGTTTTCACGATGATGAGTCCGGCGGCGATCCGATCCTTGAGGACGTCCTCGACGGCCCGGGCCATCGGGGCGCACGCCTTGCCCGCCCCGACCACGATCACCCGTCCCCCGGCCGGCAGCGGGAACGTCCGGCCGCCGACCGTGAGTGTCTCCCGCTCGTGCCGGAGCGCGCGGTGGGTGACGGCGTACGCGTCGACCGCGCTCAAGGCTCGGGCGAGAATCTGCACCGCGGCGCGCCGGAGCGCCGCCGTCTCCGGGACCCCAAACAGCGCATCGTCGATCCGCGGCGGCGCGGTCACTCCGCCCGCTCGACCTTCACCGGGCCCGAGCCGCGAACCGCCTTGAAGACCGTCGGATCGCCGTCCACCCGTCCGAAGACGTTCACGGGGCTCGCCGGGCGGATCTCGGCGCCGCGGCTCGCCGGCGTGGGCCCGAAGAAGATGCAGAACGCGCTGCCCGGCGGCCAGTATGCCAGGTCGCCCATCTCGACGGTCTCGCGCGGGGACTCGGGGTCGCAGGTCACCGGGATCGAGAAGTAGATCTCGTCTCCCCACGGGCTCCCCCGCCCCTCGATCGGGAGCGCCCGCCAGATCGCGTCGGCCGTCCGGCTGTCGTTGAGCGTCGCCTCGCGGCTGATCTTCCCCGCCGTAATCCTGATTTTTCGCACGGCGCGCTAGCCGAGCACGATCGGACACGTCCGGCCGTTGGGCGGCACGGCCAGCACCTGGCCGGCGGCGCCTCCGGCGTTGGCGATCGCGTCCAGCGCCGTGTCGCGCGCCAGGGGCGCGAGGTTGTTGACCTCGCTCAGGTGGACCAGGCAGACCGTGCGCGCCCGGCCCGCCGCCGTGCGCGCGAGCGCCCGGGCGGCGTCATCGTTGCTGAGATGCCCCCGCGGCCCCACGATGCGGTTCTTCAGGAACCACGGGTACCCGCTCACGTTCAACAAGCGCAGGTCGTAGTTGGATTCCAGGATGACGAGTTCGGTCTCCGCCAGGTAGGGGTCCAGCGACTCGTCGATGCTGCCCAGATCGGTCACGACGGTGATCCGGTGCCGCGCCACTTCGAGGGTGAGGCCGACGGGTTCGGCCGCGTCGTGGGAGACCGGGAAGGCGGTGATCACGAACGGCCCGACCTCGAACGGCCGGCCCGTGTCGAATGTGCGGAGCGCCGCCCCGGCGAAGGCGTCGCCGCCGGCCGCGACGGTGGCGGCATTGGCGTGCACCGGAATGTCGAACCTCCGGCTGAGCGGTCCTGCTCCCCGGGCGTGATCATCGTGCTCGTGCGTGAGGAGGATCGCCGACACCCCGGCGAGGTCCGCCCCGGCATCGGCGAGGCTGCGCTCGATCGCCTCGGCCGACAGCCCCGCGTCCACCAGGAGCCGCGTGGCCCCCGCTTCGAGCAGCAGCGCGTTGCCAGCGCTGCCGCTCGCCAGCACCACCGCCCGGGGCGTGGGGGGGTGCGCGCTCACCGCAGCACGATCTCCCGGGGCCGCATCGCCTTATAGGGTTCGCGGTGCGGCGCCTGGGTCCTGGAATTGCCGGTTCTGGCCGTGTTTCCGTGTCCCGGCGGAGGAGGGCTTCAGCCGGCCCGCACCCAGAACGACAGCGCGGCCGCCGCGGCCATGAACACGATGACCGGCCAGTTGATCGCCCGCGTGCGCGCCCACAGCGGCGCATCCGGGGGAATCTGTCCCCAGACGAGTGTCCGGCCATCCCGGCCGGTGGCGTTGGTTCCGGTGATCGTCCCCGGGACCTGCAGGCTGACGCGCACACCGACGGGGGTGCCCGCCTGTTGGGCGAGCCGGGCCGCCGTCACGGTCAGCTCCTGGGAGTAGGTGGTCAGGATCCCCCAGCCCCGCTTCGTGAACCGCAGCGTGCCGAGGGTTCCGAGGGTGGGCGCGAGCATGCGGCTCAGGGGTCCCTGGTCCACCCGCTCCACCACGCCGATCGCGTTCGCTTCGGTCGGCACCACATCGACATCGAATGCCGTCGAGGCCGTGTTGAGTGTCAGCACGACGTACGCCACCGCCACGCCGATCCAGAACCCGAGGACCATCCTGCGCATCATACGAGGCCTCCGATGGCTGTTTCCCCGAGTATACGTCCGGAGGGCCCGCGGCGGGACGGCCCGAAGGAAGAAGGTGTGGACCGCGCCGTGATCATCCAGGTCTTGCGGCGGGCGCGTGCGGCCACCGCCGCGGTTGCCGGGCCTCCGCCGGTGTCGCTGGAGCGCGTCGCCGGCCGCTTGGGGATTGCGGAAATCCGGCGGGTGGAGCCGGTCGGGGACGGCGCGGGCGCGCGCCTGGGGGAGGCCGATGGCCGCCGGGTCCTGGCGGTTGACCGGCGGATCCCTCCGCGGACGCCACAGTGGAACGGCGTGGTGGCGCTGACGCTGGCTCGGACCTTGACGATCTGACCGAGATCGGCGCCGCCGAACTGCTCCTGCCCGCCCGCGTCTTCACGCCGGTCGCCGCCCGCACCGATCTCACGATGGACGGGCTGCGGGACCTGGCGCTGCGATTCGCCGCACCGATCCGCCTGACCGTGCGTCAGTGGCTGCTGACCAGAACCTGGACCGGATTTGCGCTGCTGTGGCGGCCGGACGGGGGAGGGTTGGTTCTTGGGTGGCGGGCGGCTTCTCCGGGACTGCGGTTTCCCGCCCCCGCGGCGATCGGCGCGCCGGCCGGCGCGATCTGGTCCGCCCAATCGCGGCTGCACGCCACCGTGCGGACCGGCCGCCCGCACCACGGGGTGGAGGAGGTGCAGACCGGCGCCGGGGCGGCGTGGTGGTTCACGCGCTTCGGCGTGGTCCGCGACCTGGGGCGGCGGTCTGTGCTCGCGCTCGTGGTCCTCGATCGGCGGGGTGGGGAATCGCCGCGGCGGCGGCCCGCGGAGGGAAACGCCGCCTGGTCTGAGAAGAGGAGGCCGGCGGCGGGACGTTCGGGGGCCCCGGTGGGCGCTGGGAGGCCATCATGAAAGTGCGCGGCGGCAGAAACCTGTACGGCCATGACATCGGCATCCTCGTGCTCGATACGGTGTTTCCCCGGATCCCGGGGGACATCGGGCACGCGGGCACGTTCCCCTTCCCCGTCCTGTATCACAAAGTGCGGAACGCCTCGCCGGCGCGCGTGGTGCGGGAGGGCGATCCGGCGCTCCTCGAGGGGTTCGTCGCGGGCGCCCGCACGCTCGAAGCGAGCGGGGTGGCGGCGATCACCACCTCCTGCGGCTTCCTCGCGATGTTTCAACGGCAACTGGCGGAGGCCGTTCGGGTGCCGGTCTTCACCTCCGCGCTGCAGCTGGTGCCCCTGGTGTCCCGGATGCTCGGGCCGGACCGCGCGGTGGGTGTCTTGACCGTTGACGGCCTCGCCCTCGGTCCGCGGCATCTCGCCGGCGCCGGGATCACCGAGGACATCAGGCTGGTCATCCGCGGGCTCGAGCGGGGACACGCGTTTACGCCGGCGCTCCTCGAGAACGAGACCGAGCTGGATGTCGAAGCCGCCCGCAGGGAGAATGTCGAAGCGGCGCGGGAGATGGTCGAACGGCACCCCGAGGTCGGCGCGATCGTTCTGGAGTGCACCAACATGCCGCCGTACGCGGCCGCGATTCGCGAGGCCACCGGGCTGCCGGTCTTCGACATCACCGCCCTGGTTCGGATGGTCTACGCGGCGCTCCACCCGCCCGCCTACTGACGCGAGGCCGCAGCGCAGTAGTTTGACCGCAGTTCTCGGGAACTCCAGGCGAAGAGGGCGCGAAACGGCCATCTGGACAGCCGCGTTCTGGGGTATATAATTTCGGTAAGTGGGACCCGGTCATCCGCCCGGCCCCGATCCTGACCACCACAGGAGCGTGCTATATGTTTCCGGTTCGCGCCGCCCACCGGCGGTGGGTCGTCCTGCTGGTGGCTGCCGCGCTGTTCGCCGTCCCGTTCGGCACGGTGCAGCACGCCACCGCCTCCGATGGTACTCTGGTCCTCGCGGCGCTGAAGGTGCTCGATGAAGAATATGTCGATCCCGTCCAACCGGTGATGCTCTTGAACGCGGCGATTGCCACGCTTCGAAAGGCCACCAATCAGAGCAACGCCGTGCTGCCCGATATCCCGGCCGGGACCGCGCGGGCCGACGCTGAGATCGCCTTCACCAACGAGTTCGAGCGGGCGGCGCAGTTGACCCCGGCCGGTGAGACGCAGCTCGCGTACGAGGCGACCGCCGGGATGCTGGCCTCCCTCCGCGACAGCCACACGGCGTTTCTCGATCCCAAGCAGTATCTCGAGAGCCGCCAGCAGATCCTCGGCCGTCCCGGGTTCACCGGCATCGGGGTCGTGATCACCGCCCGCAAGGACGCCGCCGGCGACGCGTGGATCTTCGTCGAGGACGTCTTTCCGGGCTCGCCGGCCGATGCCGCCGGGGTCAAGCGCTTCGACCGGATCGTTCAGGTCGACGGCAAGTCCCTCAAGAACGTCACCAGTCTGGAAGCCAGCCAGTTCATCCGCGGCCCCGCCGGATCCACCGCGGTGCTCACGGTCCTGCGCGGCGACCGGACGGTGACGATCGATGTCGTGCGGGCCCCGATTCGCGAGCATCCGGTCGAGGCCAGGTTCATCCAGCCCGGGGTGGCGTACGTGAAGCTCGTTGGGTTCCCCCGGGGAGCCGGCGCCCAACTGCGCATAGCGCTGCAGGGGCTCGAGGTGCAGGCATCGATCCGCTCGATCGTCCTCGACCTCCGGGGCAATCCCGGGGGCCTGATCCACGAGGCGGTGGCGATCGGCAGCCTGTTCCTGCCGCCGCGGACGATCCTGTCCAAGATCACCGAGCGCGGCCAGTCTCCGAGCGTCCTGCAGACCGCCGGGACCCCGCTGTTTCCACAGGCGCCGCTCGTCGTGCTCATCGACGGCAGCAGCGCATCGGCTTCCGAGATCCTGACCGGAGCCTTCAAGGATCACCATCGGGCCACGATCGTCGGCGAGAAGAGCGCGGGCGCGCTTGGCGGCTCGGTGACGGTCCCCCTGCCCGACCGGACGGGGATGTCCGTGACGGTCGAACGGATCGTGACGCCCCAGGGGGCGCTCGTCGAGGGGGTGGGGATCTCGCCGGATGTGAACGTGAGCCTGACCGTTTCCGACATGGTCCGGGGTGAGGATACCCAGCTCCAGGCTGCGCTTCGAGTGCTCGCGGCGCTGGACAGGCACCCCGCCTCTCGGGCGGCGTAAGGACGCGGCCGCATTCGCCGAAAGGCGACCCGGTCGGGAGAAGCATCGGCGATGACGTCGGGCGGTAGGCGGTCCCGCCACCGCCCTCGCGATCCAGGGGTGGCGCGTCACCCTCCGATTTGTCGGTCCGGAGGCATCACGCCCAGAATCGTCCCCACCGGCCGCGTCGGCAGCCCGCAGAGATCGAGGATTGGTGTACCTGAGGCTCCGGCCGATCGGGGGGTACGGCCTCTACGACGTCGCGGGGAGATCCTCCGCCACCCTCCCGCCCGCGCCCCCCGCTCCGCGGTCGTTTACCGGGCTTCATCTGATCTTCTCCCGTGAATGGCCCCAGGGGTCCTACGAGGTCGGCACGCATCCGGTCGAGTCCAGCCCCGCCACCAAAGGGCAGGGCCCCGTTCGCCTCGTCTGCGATGCCTGCTCGGCGGTGAACTCGGCGTTCCACCGGTCCCCCGACACGTCGGCCGGGGAAAAGCTGCTCATCGATGCCGCGTCCTTCAGCATGATTTGGATGATGGGGAACGGCCGGATGACGATCGTGCAGTGGGATCCCTGAGCGCGGCGAGACGGAGAGCGAACGAGCCTTCCCGATAGAGCGGTTGCGCAGACCGAGCGGCTAGCCGATGAGGTCCAGCTCCTCGAGCCGGGTGCGCATCGCGGCGGGACTCACGGCGAACATCCGGGCTAGGGCGGCGACGACCTCGTCGGTTTCGCCTTGGCGCTGGCGGAGGCCGAGCGCCTGGTGGATCCGCGGCGCCAGTTCCGCAAACCGTCCTCGGATCTTTTCCTCCGGCATCAGCACCTCGGCGGCAAACCGCTTGGCTTCCCGTTCCTCCACCCGACGCCGCGGCTCAGGAATCGTCAACCGGTGTCCCGGGGCGGTGCTCGCCACCAGCGTGCTGTGCTCCAGGACCGCATGGCCGAGCTCCTCGGCGATGATCCAGCGGCGCTCGGCGTCGGTGATGCCGGTCCGGTTTTGGTTGATCACGATCACGGTGTAATCGCCATCCCGGGCGATCGTGCCCCGCTCGTCGGGCGGGAGCGGCCGTTCGCTCACCGGGTACCCGTACTGCACGGCAATGCGCTCGATATCGACGGGGAGAGCGCGGACTCCCTCGAGGATGGCCCGCGCCCGCGCCTGGGCCCGGCCGAGCGCCGGCTGGGGCTCCCGCGGCGCGCGTCCACTCCCGGGGACCGGTGCGATGAACGCCTGCAGCGTGGCGAGCTCGCTTCGCGCGGACGGCGACAGCGCGCGGAGATCTTCCTCGAGGGTGACGCTCCCGCAGCCCTGGCACAGCCAGGCGACAGGAGGCTCGCAGGTCGAGTCGAAGAAGGGCTCGAGCTCGTGACCGCACTGCCCGCAGTCGCGCATCGGAGTTTTATTGTAGCACAGCCCCCGGGCTAGTCCAGAGCCAGTTCCTCGCCGACCTGCCTCTCCCGCGCCCGCTCGTAGGCGAGCTGGGCCGTGGCCACGTCCTCGACCGCCAGTCCGAGCGACTTGAACAGGGTGACCTGCCCGGCGTCGGTCCGGCCTGGGCGGCGCCCCGCGAACACCTCGCCGATCTCGGCCCGGATGTGATCGCCCGTGATCGCGCCCTCGTTCATCGGTGCGACGATGTCGCCGGCCTCCACGACGGCGGCCGCGCGGGAGTCAACGAAGAGCCGCGCCCGCACCACCGCCTCGGTGTCCATCTCGCGCCAGGTCGGGCGCGGGGCCCCCACCGCGTTGATGTGGGCGCCCGGCGAGAGCCACCGTCCCTCCAGGACCGGCGTCTGGCTGCTGGTCACGGTGCAGATGACCTCTGCGCCCCGCACCGCCTCTTCGGCCGACGCCGCGGCCGCGACCGGCAGGCCGTAGCGCTCGGCGGTCTCCCGGGCAAACGCGTCGGCGTGGGCCCGCGTCCGGGTCCACACCCGGACCTCGCGGAGGGCGCAGACCTCCCGCAGCGCTTCTATGTGGCTGCGCGCCTGCACGCCGGCGCCCAAGAGCGCGGCGATCGCCGCTCCCCGGCGGGCCAGATGCTTCGTGGCCGCCGCTGAGACGGCCGCGGTGCGCATCTCGGTGATCAGGCGGCCGTCCAACAGCGCGAGAGGCGCCCCGGTCGCCGGGTCGTGCAGCATGATGGTGGCCAGATGCGTTGGCAGGCCGCGGGCGGCGTTCCCAGGGTAGAAGGTCACCACCTTGAACCCCAGCGCCCCCTGATCGCGCACATAGGCCGGCATCAGCGCAAGGATGCCGCCGTGTGTCTCCACCGGGATCACCGGGCGCACCGGCTGCACGACGGCGCCGGTGGAAAACGCGGCCAGGGCGCGCTCCATCAGCGGCACGAGGTCGCGCATCACCAGCAGCCGGCGGAGGTGGGACTCTTTCAGCAGCGTGACCATGGGAGGGGCTTCCCTTAGCAGGAGAGGGCGTGGGGCGTCGCGCAGAGCGCTTCGACGTCTACGCCGGCTCGGGCACGAGTTTGGGCGGGATTCCCGGCTGGGCCCGGCTGAGGAGCGCGGGCAGGCTGCTCACCCCGAACCGTTCGGCCCACTGGCGCGCCGCCGCATTGCCCGGAAACAACCCCGACGCCGCGGGCAGCGCGTCTTCGCGGCGGCGAATGAGCCGCCAGACGTACGGCGGTGAGAACGGAGGCTGCCAGGCGAGCAGATCCTCCGCCCCAAGACGGGTGGCGCGGGCGACGTCGTCGACGCGGCCTTCTCCCGCCCGGATCGCGCCGACGGCGCCGGCGGCCAGGGTGCAGCAGCGCAGGTCGGCCGCCATCAGTTTCGCGTGGACGGTGGCGCCGGGTCCGTAGAAGACAGGGATCAGTTCGGCTTCCAGGCTCTCGATCGGGTCGAGGGTGATCCCGCGCTCGCGCATGACGTCGAACGCGGCCAGGGTGGCCCAGAGAGCGCCCGGCTCGCTGTTGCGGGCGTGGTCGTCATGGGCCGTGACCCACATCTCGGCGGGAATGCGGGAGAGCGCCTCCGCAAACGCCGCCCGATGGCTCACCCGGAAGCGGATCAGCTGGCACATACCCAGGGATTCCATGCCAGAAGACAGGCTTCCTTCGGGTCCGGGCCCTGAGGAGCGCGCCGGAACGCGCTGCGCCGGAGCGTCCGGCGTGCGGATGTTGCGCCGGCCTGCAGGCCCCTCAGGCAGGGCCTCAGGGCCGCCTTACTCAGCGGAGGCTGTCGTGAGTCCCTCGTGATCAGCGGTGGCCCGCTGGCCTGTGGGGGCGGCCTTCTGCTTGGTGAGCAGCTCAATCAGCAGGGCCTCGGCGTAGAGCGCGATCCCCAACACGATCAGGGCCAACTTCAAGTCCCACAGGTTGAGATACCGGTTGTGGCTGATGTACGAGTAGTACGACAC
>VBAN01000019.1:0-965 GCA_005882445.1 Candidatus Segetimicrobium genomatis
AGCGGACGTTCCAGGCCGGAGAGGAGCCGGCCCCATGAGGGACTCCTCGCGATCGCCGGCGCCGGAGGGGCCCGCCCGCCCCGGCGGGTTCACGCGCGCCGAGGTGGTCTCGGTCGGCACCGAACTGCTGCTCGGCCAGATCGTTGATACCAACGCGTCGTTTATCTGCTCGGTGCTCGCGGACCTGGGCATCGGCGTCTATTACCGGTCCACCGTCGGAGACAATACCGGGCGCGTCCAGGAGGTGTTTCTCCACGCGCTCTCTCGGGCGGATCTCATCCTCTCCACCGGAGGGTTGGGACCCACCGACGATGATCTGACCGTGGCCGCGGCGGCGGGAGCGCTGGGCCTGCCCCTCGAGCGGCACGCGGAGGCCTGGGCGCACGTGCAAGAGTTCTTTCGCAAGCGCAACCGGCCGCTCAGCAGCCAGCAGGAGAAGCAGGCGATGCTCCCCCGCGGCGCGCGGATGATTCCCAATCCCCGCGGCAGCGCGCCGGGGGTCATCATCGAGCACCAGGAGAAGACGCTCATCTTCACGCCCGGGGTGCCCCGGGAGATGAAGGGGATGATCCAGGACACGGTCATCCCGTATCTGCGAGAGCGGGGATTGGCCGGCCGCGAGGTGATCCGCTCGCGCGTCCTGCGGATCACCCTCGGGGAGTCCGTGGTGGAGGATCGTCTCCGGGACCTGATGCGGAGCAGCGTGAACCCCACGATCGCACCCTACGCGCACACGGGCGAGTGCCATGTCCGCCTCACCGCCCGCGGCACGGAGGTGCAGGTCGAGCCGCTCCTCGCCGGTACGGAGGCCGCGATCCGCGAGCGCCTGGGCCCGGCGGTGTACGGGACCGGTGAGACCACGTTGGAGGACGCCGTCGCTCAGGCCCTGACTGCGAAGCGGGTATCGGTCGCGGTCGCGGAGTCGTGCACCGGCGGGCTCCTGGGCCAGCGCCTGACCAATCCGC
>VBAN01000019.1:972-1712 GCA_005882445.1 Candidatus Segetimicrobium genomatis
CGGGGCGGTGAGCGCGGAGGTGGCCAAGGCGATGGCGGAGGCCGTCCGCAAACAGGCCGGCACGGATCTCGGAATCGCGGTGACGGGGATCGCCGGGCCGACCGGAGCCACGGTGGAAAAGCCGATTGGCCTGGTCTACATCGCCCTGGCCCACACCGGCGGCACGGAGGTGCGCGAGGTCCGCTACGGCACGGAGCCCGGGCGCTCAGGGGTGCGCTATCTGGCCTCACAGACGGCGCTCGACATGATCCGCATGCATCTCGCGCGGTGATGGGTGGTCGAAGCATGGCGGGCACGGCGGAGGACCCGGTGGGCACCCTGGCGCTGCCCGCGTCCGAAAGATCAGCGTCGGGGGGGACCCGGGCTCGGCAGCGAATCTTCATCGCGGTGGCGCTCGTCCCGACCCTGCGCCATGCGGTGGCCGGTCTGGAGCCCCGCTTTAGCGCGGCGGCCCAGAGCCTGCGGTGGGTCGCACCCGATCACCTGCACTTCACCGTGAAATTCTTGGGCGAGATCACAGGAGCCGAAGTGGCCAGGGCCGGGGAGGCGGCGCGCCAGGTGGGAGCGAGGACGCGTTCGTTTGCGATCACCGTGGCGGGGATGGGGGCGTTCCCGTCGCCCCGGAGGCCGCAGGTCGTGTGGGCCGGCGTCTCGGACGGCGCCGACCGTCTGATCGCGCTGGCGGCGGACCTCGACGCGGCGCTGCACCGGATGAAGTTTCCCCGGGAGCGCCGTCCCTT
>VBAN01000183.1 GCA_005882445.1 Candidatus Segetimicrobium genomatis
TCGCCTCGAAGGGTTGCGGTCGACCCGCATGTCCACCTAGAATGGGAAAAAGGGAATGGGGGAAAAGGGATCTCGCGGCCCCGCACAGGCCCGCGCCTCGGGGAGGCTCATAGGACACCGGCTCGCCATTCTCGCCCTCGTTTCGCTGTGCCTGTTCTCCCCCTTCCAAGGATCGCAGGCCGGCCCGGCCCCGGGCACCTTTGTCATGGTGATCGGCGACAACCCCGATAACCTCAACCCCTATCTGCACAGCCTCGCCGCCAGCGGCGCCGTCTATCGCTTCACGTTCGACAGCCTGTACACGTGGACGTTCAGGCTCCGGCCCGGGGTTCGCTGGTCGGACGGGGCTCCGTTCACCTCGGCGGACGTGAAGTTCGCGTGGCAGCTCGCGACGAACAGGGACGTGCACATCACCTACGCGACGGGGTTCGACAAGATCGCCTCGATCGACACCCCGGATCCGCTGACCGTTGTCTACCGGTTAAAGGAGCCGTACGCTCCGTTCCGCGATCAGGTGATGGGATCGGCGATCGTGCCCCAGCATGTGCTCGGGTCCCTTGCGGCGGACCAGATCAACCGGACGCCGTTCAACCAGAAGCCGGTTGGGACCGGTCCGTTCTACGTTTCGGAGTTCGTCACCGACGATCACGTCACCCTGACGGCCAACCCGCACTACTGGGGGAAACCAGCCAGACTGCAGCGGATCATCGTGCGCATCGTGCCTGACCAGAATACCCAGGTCAACCTGTTGAAGGCCGGGGAGTTGAACCTCCTGAACGTGCCGGCGGCGCGCCTCCAGGAGATTGCGCGCGTCCCCACCCTCGTTGTCAAGCGATACCTCGACCCCACCTACGCGCTGGTGCAGCTCGACGAGTACGAGTTCCTGCGCGAGGGCGCCGTCCGGCAAGCGCTCGATTACGCGACGCCCAAGGAGTCGATCATCCGCAACGTCATGAAGGGCTCAGCGATATCGTGCCGAACGGCCCCTACGCGGACAAGAGCCTTCGCCCCCGCCCGTACGATCCGGTCCGGGCGCGGAAGATGCTGCTCGACGACGGCTTCGCGCCGGGCCCCGGCGGGTTTCTCTACAAGGGCGGCAGGCGGCTCGACGTGCCGCTGTGGACCCTCTCCGGGCGCGCGATCCTCAGCCAGGCCATGCAGCTGATCGCGCAGTCCTGGCGGTCGATCGGCGTGAACGCGGAGGCCCGCGCGGTGAGCGCCGCGGCGCTCTTTGGCCAGAACGGGCCCCAGTGGAATGGGAAAGATGCGGCGCTGCTCTTCACCTGGGGACAAGGGGTGTTCCCGGAAAACAAGATCAACTGGCACTCCAGCTATATCCCCAAGGATGCGAGCGCCGCGGGCGAAAACGACGAGCGCTACAGCAATCCTGAGATGGACCGCCTTCTCGAGGAGGCCGACCGCACGGTCGATGAGGCGAAGCGGCATGCCATCTACAACCGGATCCAGGAGCTGGAGTTCCGCGACGTCCCGATCATCTTCCTGTTCTGGCTCGTCAATAACACCGCGGTGACGAGCAACGTCCTGGGGTACGATGTGACGACGTTCAACACGACGCCGCCCGAGGAGTGGAGCACGCGCTGAGGCCCCCGGCGGGGGCCCCCCTGCGGGGGCTCCATACCAGAATGGAGCCGACAGCGAATAGAGGTTGCTGATGGGGTCCTACATCGCCAAACGGATGATCCAGGCAGGCGCGCTGCTGCTCCTCGTCTCCCTGGTCGCCTACGCCATCATGAACCTGGCGCCCGGCGGCCCCCTGGCCGTCTACCTGCACAACCCGCAGGTCACGCCTGAACGGATCGATCTTCTCCGTCACCAGCTTGGTTTGGACCGACCGTGGTATGTCCAATACACCGCCTGGCTCCGAGGCCTGCTGGGCGGGCACTGGGGCGACTCCTACTATACGGGACGGCCCGTGCTGGAGATGATCGCCGAGCGGCTGCCGGCGACGATCACGCTGATGCTCAGCGCGTTCGTCCTGGCGATGGCCCTCTCGTTCCCGATCGGGGTGCTCGCGGCCACCCACAAGTATTCCTGGGGCGACAATGTGCTTTCGTTCGGCTCGTTCTTCGTGTGGGCCATGCCGGCGTTCTGGTTCGGGTTGATGCTGCAGATGACGTTTGCGGTCCGGTGGCACCTCTTGCCCGTGGCCGGCATGCACGAGATCGGGAACACGTCGGCGGGCGACCTCCTGCGGCACCTGGTGATGCCGGCGGCCGTGCTGGGGGTTGGCTCGGTCGCCAGCTGGAGCCGGTACCTGCGCAGCGGGATGCTGGAGGTGTTGGGGCAGGACTATGTGCGGACGGCGTTCGCCAAGGGACTGCCGCGGCGCCGGGTCCTAAACCGCCACGTCCTTCGCAACTCCCTCATTCCCATCGTCACCATCATGGGACTGGACCTCTCCGTCCTCTTCAGCGGAGCCGTGATCACCGAATCCATCTTCGGCTGGCCCGGACTTGGGCGGTTGTTTCTCGCGGCCCTCAACAACCGCGACTACCCGCTGCAGATGGCGGGGCTGATGATCAGCGCCGCCCTCCTCATCTTCGGCAATCTCCTGGCGGACCTTACCTACGCGGCCCTGGATCCCCGGATCAGGTATGAATAGATGAACTCCCGCGTCCTCGCGCCGGCCGGCCCGCTGGCCGCCCCATCCGGGCAGGGGCTCTGGTCTCTGGCCTGGGCGCGGTTTCGCCGGCACCGCATGGCGTTGTGCGGGCTGGCGGTCCTCGCGCTGGTCGCCGGCGGCGCGGTCCTGGCGCCCGCGATCACTCCGTACAGCCCGACGGCCCTGGATCCCGACCACAGCCTGGCGCCGCCGAGCCGCCAGCATCTCCTCGGCACCGACGACCTCGGCCGCGATGAGTTTTCCCGGGTCGTCTACGGAGGCCGCGTCAGCCTCCTGGTGGGGCTGACGGCGATGCTGGTGGGCAGCGCGATCGGCGTGGTGCTGGGATCGGTGGCCGGGTACGCGGGCGGCTGGGTCGACACGCTCGTCATGCGGCTCGTTGATCTCATGCTGAGCTTTCCGGCGATTTTTCTGCTCCTCATCCTCATCAACTGGACGGGTGGCCGGGCTCCGGTCCTCATGATGATCGCCTATTTGGGGCTCTTCGGCTGGACGGGCCTGGCGCGGATCGTGCGCGCCGAGTACCTGACGCTGCGGGCCCGCGAGTTCGTTGAGGAGGCCAGGGCGATGGGGGCGCGCGCGCCCCGGATCATCTTCCGGCACATTCTGCCGAACGCGATGGCGCCGATCCTCGTGCAGGCGGCGTTCGCGGTGGCAGGGGCGATCCTGGCGGAGGCGGCGCTGGACTTCCTGGGCTTCGGGCTGCCGCCGGACATTCCGACGTGGGGAAACCTGCTGACCCAGGCGGAGGACTACATCACGAACAACCCGGTGCTCGCCGTCGCTCCGGGGATCGTGATTACCTTGACCGTAGTCGCCGTGTTCTTCGTGGGTGACGCGCTGCGCGATGCCCTCGACGTCCGGACCCGCTAGACCTGCTCCGGGGTGGGCTTACTGGCCTTGGAAGATATCGTGGTACCGGCCTTCTCCGAAGACGAAGATCACGGAGACCCGGCCCCCGAGCGCGCCGCTCTTGTCGACGACGAAGGCGACGCCGAGCTTGTCATAGACGAGCGTGTCGTCTTCCTGTTGGCTGTCGACGCTCTCTTCCTGGCCGTAGGTCGAGCGGACGATGTCCATCTCGGTGCCGGCGGCCACGCCCTTCGGCGTCTGGTAGCCGTCATCGTAGGAAATGGCCAGGGCGACGACTTTCTTCGTCCCCCGGTCGACAATCACGTCGATTCGCTTGAGCGGCCAGTAGTAGCCGCGAAAGGATCCTCCCGGAAGATCATCTTCGGAGTGCAACGGGCCCAGGACACCGATGATGGGCTCGAGGTCCTGGCCGAGCTCGAGGCTCCCGATGGCCTTCCCAGGCAAGATGCCCGGTTCCTGCGCCGAGGCTGTCGCGCACAAGGCCGCGACCACTGCGAACACCGCAAGACATGTGGCGATCCGCTGCATTTCTCCGCCTCCTAGAGGCTGTACGACCGAAGAGCCGAGGCCGGGAGCGCGACGCATGGTAGGTGTACCATATAATATACCCCAGTGGGCACGAACTGCAGTCCGTCGAAAGTCGGTCCCACTCAAAAAGGGAAGAACGCCCGAGAGGCGGCCTCGCTTCCTAGGAGCGGCCGCGAGGCGAGGAAGTTCCCCGCCCCGCGCAGCCCGGGGAGATCACTTTCTTCCGCTTGATCCTGTCCCCGTCCCAGTG
>VBAN01000184.1 GCA_005882445.1 Candidatus Segetimicrobium genomatis
GAACCATCGCCTGCAGCGGGCCCATGGGGTCGACGTGGCGCTGCTCGGCCCGGGCGACCTGTCGGCGCGTTTCCCGTGGCTCGCGACCGACGGGATCGCCCAGGGGTCGCTCGGCCTGTCCGGCGAAGGGTGGTTCGACGGCTACAGCCTCTTGCAGGCATTCCGCCGCAAAGCGCGATCGCTCGGGGTCGCGTACGTCGCGCAGGAAGTCGCGGGCCTCCGCCGTGCGGGGTCACGCGTCGACGCCGTCGCGCTCGCCGATGGCTCGATGCTGGGGTGCGATATTGCGGTGAATGCGGCCGGCCCGTGGGCGGCGGCCGTCGCGGCCATGGCCGGCGTCGACCTGCCGGTTCGCGCGCGCCGGCGCTGCGTGTTTGTGATCGCCTGCCGCGAGCCGCTGCCACGCTGCCCGCTGGTGATCGATCCGTCCGGCGTCTGGTTCAGGCCGGAAGGCCCGTATTTCCTCTGCGGCACGTCCCCGGCGGAGGGGGCCGAGGATCCCGACGATTTGCCGCTCGAGGTCGACGAGCGTCTCTTTTACGACATCATTTGGCCGATCATCGCGGCCCGCGTTCCCGCGTTCAAAGCCGTCAAGCTCATCCGCAGCTGGGCCGGGTACTACGACATGAACATCATCGACCACAACGGCCTCGTCGGGCCGCATCCGGCGATTGCGAATCTCTACTTTGCCAACGGGTTCAGCGGGCACGGTCTGCAGCAGGCGCCGGCGGTGGGCCGCGGCACCGCCGAATTGATCGTCGACGGCGGCTACCGCAGCCTGGACCTGACGCCGCTCTCGTTCGCGCGCGTGATCGAGGGGAGGCGCCTCGTCGAGCTCAATGTGATTTGACCAGACACCGCTAGGGGGTCACCGCCAGCAAGAGATGGCGAATCCGCGCCACCTCGGACTGGATCTCCTTGTAACGGGCGGCGCGGCGACCCTCGTGGCTTTCGGTGGCGCGCAGTTCCACGGAATACAGCCCGACCGCATCGCGGAGGGGCTTGACCGCCGCCCCGCGGTCCCCCTCGGCGAGCAGCGCGTCCGCCAGCCAGACCCGGTATCTGGCCGAGTATGGGTCGAGCGCGATCGCGCGCCGGAGCGATGCCGCGGCCTCGCCGTACCGGCGTTGGGCCTGCCGCAGGCGCCCGAGCGCCGCGTGCGGGTACCCGTTCCAGGGATCCACCCGCTCGGCCCGAACGTAGAGCGCCTCCGCCCGGTCCCGCGCCGTCCACCACGGCCCGATGCTCGAGTCGATTCGCCGGAGATACAGGTCCGCGACGAGATCCCCGAAGTACGGGAGCACGAACCCGTAGAGCGGGTCCGCGGCCTGGGCCGCGCGGAACAGGTCCACCGCCCTGGCGTACCGTCCGGCCTTGACCGCGGCCGTCGCCCGCTCGTGCAGCGCCGGGCCCTGCGCCAGCGGCGGCAGCATCGGCAGGAGCGCGACGAGGGCGGCCGCGAGCGGAAGCGCCGCCAGCCGCAGCAGGAGGCGCAGGGGACGATGCCCGAGCGCTTCGTGGGCCGCCGCCGCGGCGGTGAAGACGACGAGGACCGTCATGTTCGAGACGACCGACAGATTGGCGTTGACCAGGCTGGTCATCGCCACCCCGGCCGCCGTGGCGCCCCACACACCCAGCCAGACCCGCGACTCCGCATCGCCCGTCCGGTATCGCCGGCTGAGCGCGCGCAGCACACAGGCCGACGCGAGGGCGAGCAGGAGGGCGCCGGCCAGCCCCGTCTCGGCGAGGATTTGAATGTAGTCGTTGTGGGCGGATCCCGGGATCCGCAGCACGGCGTAGGTGGCCCGCACCCCCGGCGGCCGGTACGCCGAGTACGCCGCGTTGAACACCCCGATCCCGGTTCCCAGGAGCGGATGCGCCCGCCACATGCGGAGGGCGGTGCGCCAGATGAACATCCGGCTGGCGGCCGTGTCGGCCGGATCGAGCGTGAGACTTTCCGCGCGAAGCCCGACCGCGGGGTGAGAGAGCGTCATCAGGCCGGCCACCGCGATGACCACGAGCAGGACCGGCCAGACGCGTTTCCGGGCGGGCCACAACAGGATGCCGCAGGCGAGGACGAACACCGCCAGTCCGGTATACCCGCCGCGGGAGTAGGTCAGCGGCAGGGCGGCGACCTGGATGGCCAGCGCCGCGACCGGCCCAAGACGCCACCGTCCGGAGAGGTCCACGGACAGGAGCGTGCCCGCCCCGATCCCCACGAGGAAATATTCCGCGAGGACGTTCGGGTTGGTCAGGGTGCCGTGGATGCGTGTGCGGATCACTCCGGCGAACGCCCGGCTGAGCCAGTAGGCCGGGGTGGGCTCGCCCCCCACATACTGCGCCAACCCGATGGCGGCCTCGACGGCGCCCATGAGCGCGAGCCCGCCGAGGGCGACCCGGATCTTGGCGCGGTCGGTGAGGCTGACGATCGCCGCGAGGGCCAGGGCCATGATGGAGAGCCGGAAGAAGATTTCGTCGCGCGTCGAGTACAGGTCGGTCGTGGTGGCGAGCGAGCCGAGGCCGATCGCCGCCGCCGCGGCGAAACCCCAGAGCAGCGGCGCCGGAAGCGCGCGGCCGCCGGCCACCCAGCGCAGGAGGGCGACGGTCCCGATCACCAGCGCTCCCTGCTCGAAGGCCACGAGGCGGGCCCGGTGCTCGACAAACCCCGCGGCGGGCAAGAAGGTGAGTCCCGTCAGGGCCGTGGCGGCGCCGAAGGCCAGCACCGCGGCGAGGATCGCCCAGTCGACGATCTCCCCGGGCCCCGCGCGGACGAGCCACGTCCGGGCGGCTTCCCAGCGGGTCGATGGATCTAGCGCCCCAGCCATCCGCCGTCGACGGCCAGGAGGTGGCCGTGGATGTAGTCGGATGCGGCCGAGGCCAGAAACACCGCCGCTCCGCCGAGGTCTTCCGGCCGCCCCCATCGCCCGGCCGGGATGCGGGCGAGGATGGCCGGGTTGCGGGTCGTGTCTTCCAGCAGCGGACGGGTGAGGTCGGTGGCGATGTAGCCGGGGGCGATCGCGTTGACGTTGATGCCGAGGGGCGCCCATTCGTTCGCGAGTGCCTTGGTCAGCTGTCCGACCGCGCCCTTGCTGGCCGTGTAGGGGCTCACCAGGATCCCACCCTCAAAGCTCATCAGCGACGCGATGTTGACGATCTTCCGCGCCGCCGCGGCAGCATGTCCCGGGCGGCGGCCTGGCAGAGCCGGAACACGGCATAGAGGTTGACCTGAAGGACCCGGTGCCAATCCTCCGGCGTTACATCGAGCGCCGGCCCGCGCGTAGTGGCGCCCGCGTTGTTCACGAGGATATCCACCCTGCCCGCCGCCGCCACCGCGCGGGGGATGACCTCCTCGGCCTGCGCCGGGTCGGAGAGGTCCAGGACCAGCGAATGGCACCGCCGTCCCACGCGCCCGACGTGATCCGCCAGCGCGTCGGCGGGATGACGGCCGACCGCAACGATGTCGGCCCCGGCCTCCGCCAGGGCCGTCGCGATGCCGCGGCCGATGCCGCGGCCGGCCCCCGTCACCACCGCCACCTGCCCGGTGAGGGCGAACATCCTGCTCGCATCAGCCATCGCTTCCTCCCCTACCCCGATCTCGCGTCTGGCAGACCGCTCTTCCAAACTCTCCGCCCCGGTCCCCCGCCCGCGTTCACGCCCGCGCCGTCGCCGAAAGACGCCTGCGCCTCCCTGCGCGGCGCGCGCAGGACCGCGCCGGGAAGATGGCGAACCCGGCAGAGAGTGTGGCAGCGAAGCCGGACCCTGAGACGCAGCCTCGTCGCTCCAGTGCTGGTCCTCCTGCTCTCCTCCGGGGCCTGGGCCGCGCCGCCGCGGGCCCGGATTGAGTTCTGGACGATCTCGCTCCAGCCGTTCTTCACCGGCTACATCCAAGGGTTGATCGCCGCGTACGAGCGCGTCCATCCCGATGTCGCCATCCGCTGGATCGATCTTCCCCCGCAGACGATCGAGCAGAAGCTCCTGGCCGCGATCGCCGGCGGGGTCAGCCCCGAGGTGGTGAACCTCAACACCGAAGGCACGCTGCGTTTGGCGGAAGCGCACGCCCTCGTGGACATGGACGACGCGGTGCCGCCGGCGTCGCGCGAGCGCTACTTTCCGAACATCTGGAGTTCCACGCGGAACGGCGGCAAGGCGTACGGCATCCCATGGTATGTTGTTCCCAACGTCCTTGCGTACAACCGGGAGTTGTTCCGCCGGGCGGGGCTCGACCCGGCGCGTCCGCCGGCCTCAGAGGAGGCGTTCATCCAGGCGGCGACCACGATCAAAACGCGTACGGGCGTGTACGGGTTCATGCCCAACATCGACGGGATTCGCTTCCTGAGGATCTTCCAGGAAGACGGCCTGTCGATCCTTGCGCCGGACCGTAGCCGCGCCGCCTTCAACAGCCCGGCCCACGTCCAGGTGCTGACGAGATACGTCGCGCTGTTCAAGCGTGATCTGTTCCCCACGGACACCCTGCAGCGGGGCTACCTGGGAGCGACGGAGCGCTATGCGGCCGGCCAGCTCGCGATGCTTACCACCGGGCCGCAGTTTCTCCTGCGCGTGCGGGCCGACAGCCCGGACGTCTACCGCGACACCGCGGTGGCGCCCTACCCGCTCGGTCGCGGTCGCGTCCTGGATCTCCCGACGATGGAGCTCGACGTGCCGCTGGCGAGCCGGCACCGGCGGGAGGCGGTGGAGTTCGCCCTGTACGTGACGGACGATGCCAACCAGCTGGCCTTCTGTCACCAGGTCGTCGTCTTCCCGTCCACGCGGGCCGCCGCCGCGGATCCGTACTTCACCCGTGCGGGGCAGAGCCCGGAAGACCGGGCGCGGGCGATCGCCGCGGGCGAACTGGGGACCGCCCGGGATCTCACCGTCGTCGTCCCGCACAGCGATGAACTCTATCGAGCGTTTCGGGAAGCGGTCGAGCAGGCATTCTACGGCCGGATGACTCCGCAGCAGGCCTTGGACTGGGCGGTCAAGGAGTGGAACGCCCGCCTCTAGGGGTGCCGGCGCCCCCGCCCGCCTCCCCGGCCGGACGGCGGCGGATCGTGACCGCGTATCTCTTCCTCCTCCCCGCCCTGGTGCTGCTGGCGACGTTCACCTTTTACCCGGTGATCTTCGGCACCGCGCTCAGCCTGTTCGAGTACAACGTCATCAGCCCGCCGCGCTTCGTGGGCGCGGCAAATTTCCGGCAGATGGTGGCCGACCGGTACTTCTGGATCGCCCTCGGCAACAGCGTCAAGTACCTCGCGGTCGTCCCCGTGCTCCAGGGATGCGCGATTCTCCTCGCGCTCTGGGTGCACCGCTCGGCGCGCGGCATCGGCTGGCTGCGCGCCGCCTACTACCTGCCGGTCGTCACCTCCATCGTCGTCGTGGGGATCGTCTGGCGGTGGCTGTACGACGACGCCGGGCTCATCAACTTCGTGCTGCTGCGGCTGGGCCTCGCCCGCGGTCCCATCCACTGGCTGGCGAGCCCCGGGGTCGCGCTCTATGCGGTGATGTTCGTCACCCTGTGGAAGGGGCTGGGGTACTACATGGCGATCTATCTCGTCGGCCTGGAGGCGATCCCCCCCGGATACGCCGAGGCCGCCGCGATCGACGGGGCAGGCGCGCTCCAGCGGTTGTGGCGCGTGACGCTCCCGCTCCTCCGGCCGAGCATCCTGCTGGCCGCCACGCTCCCGGCGACCTACACGATGTTCTACTACATGTTCGATCAGGCCTTCGGCGCCCTCCATATGGGATACGCGGCCGCCCTGGGCGTGGTCCTGGCCGTGGTGACGATTGGCCTCTCCATCGCGAGCTTCCGGCTGCTCCGCGAAGGAGGGCTCTCCTATTACTGAACCGGTGGCTGAGCGACCCAGGCCCCCTCGATTGCGGTCCGGCAACCCCCGCCTCCGGCAGGTCGCGGCGGCCGCGCAGTACGCCGGCCTGGGGGTGCTCGCGGTCGGGACGACCTTCCCCTTCGTGTGGCTGTTCGCCACGTCGCTCAGGAGCACCGGGACCGTCGTCTCGTTTCCACCGGTGCTGATTCCCCATCCGCCCACCCTCGCCAACTACGCCGGGGTCTGGGCGACGATGCCGCTCGCCCGCTTCTTCGCCAACACGGTCTACATCACCGGGGTGGGCATCCTGCTGACGGTGGTGGTCAGCGCGATGGCGGGCTACCCGCTGGCCCGCATGCGCTTTCCCGGCCGCGATGTGATCTTCTACGCGATCGTTGGAAGCCTGATGCTCCCCCAGCACGTGGGCCTGATCCTCAACTTCGTGACGCTGATGCGGCTCCACATGGTGGATACCTACGCCGCGGTCTACCTGCCGAGCGCGGCGAGCGTGTTCGGGATCTTTCTCCTGCGGCAGGCGTACTTGACGATCCCGGCGGAGATCGAAGACGCGGCGCGCATCGACGGCGCAGGGGAGTTCCGGCTGTGGGGCCAGATCATGCTCCCGCTGGTCGCCCCCGCCCTCGCCACCCTGGCCATCATCGAGTTCTCGGGGTACTGGAACTCGTTCCTGTGGCCCCTGATCGTGCTGAAGTCGCCTGAGAAGTTCCCGCTCGCGGTCGGCCTCCTCTACCTCTCCGGCCTCTTTGCCTACAACACCCGGTACATCGCCGCCGGCGCCGTCCTCATGACCCTGCCGACGATCGCGGTGTTCCTCGCCCTGCAGCGGTACTTCCTCCGCGGGATCACCATCGGGGCGGTGAAGTGAAGGCATCCGTCCGGATCGCGTTCCTTCCCCTCGACGCCCGGCCGGTGACGCGCGGGGCCTTCCTCGCGCTTGCGGACCTGGCCGGATGGGACGTGGCCACCCCTCCGGCCGCCCTCCTCGGCGCCCGCCGCCAAAGCGGCGATGTCGACGCCCTCTGGCGCTGGGTCGACACCGAGGGCGCGGACGCGGACGTCCTGATCGCTTCGGCGGAGGTGATGATCTACGGCGGACTCGTGCCGTCGCGGATCGGACACGAGCCCCTCGATCGGTGTCTCGCCCTGGCGGGCCGGTTCGGGGAGGCGCGGCGGCGCGCCCCCCACCGGCGCCTCCTGCTGGCGGCCAGCAACCTGCGCCTGCCGGCCGCCCCCGACGCGACCGAGGAGCCGGAGTACTGGGCGGAGTTCGGCCCGCGGATCTTCGCCTACAGTTACCACTCCGACCGCTTCGCCCAGACCGGAGAGCCATCCTCACAGGCGCAGGCCGCGGCCGCGCAGGCCGCGGTGCCCCAACCGGTGATGGCCGACGTGCTGGCGCGGCGCGCCAGAAACCTGACCGTGCTCCTGTCCCTCGTCGACCAGGCGGCGCGGGGGGATGTGGACGGTCTGCTGGTGGGGCAGGACGACGCGGCCGAGTTCGGGCTGACCCGGCGGGACCTGCGGACGGTCGAAGGCGCCATTGCGGAGCGGGGCGCGGGCGCACGCGCCTGGGTGACCTACGGGACCGATGAGCTCGCGGTCCGGTTGCTGGCGCGGGCGTGGCTCGAAAGGAGCGCGCGGACCCCCGGGGTGCGGGTCGCCTACGCGTATCCCGAGAACCGGGATGCGATCCCGCGCTACGAGGGACAGGCGCTCGATCGCACCGTCACCTCGCACATCGCGACGGCCGGGGGCCGGCGGGTGGCCCGAGGGGAGGAGTTGACCCTGTTCGTCCACAACTTACCGAGCGCCCAGGAAGAGGCCCCGCACCAGGAGCCGTACGAGCCACGCGGCCTCGATCATTTCTTGGAAACCCTCCAGGCTGCCGTCGACGCCGGGCCTCCGCTGGGCATCGCAGACGTCCGCTACAGCAACGGCGCGGACCGGACCTTCGTGGGGCGGCTGCTCGATCTGCCCGGGGCATCCAGGATGGCCGCCTACGGCGGATGGAACACCGCGAGCAACACGCTGGGGATGGCGCTCGCGCAAGCACTCCTGCCGGCCGGGCCGG
>VBAN01000182.1 GCA_005882445.1 Candidatus Segetimicrobium genomatis
CCGTCATGTGGGGCCACAGGGCGTAGCTCTGGAAGACCAGGGACATCCGGCGGCGCTCCGGCGGGACCACGCCCCGGGGGGAGGAGATCAGCCGATCCCCGGCCCAGACCTCTCCTCCGTCCGGGATGAGGAAGCCCGCCAGGATCTGCAGCGTCGTCGTCTTGCCGCAGCCGGACGGCCCGAGCAGCGCGACGAGCTCGCCGTCCTTCACGGTAAGGGTGACGCCGCGGAGCGCGGCGACCGTGCCGTACCGCTTCTCCAACGCGGCCAGCCGGATCTCCGCCACGGGCGTCCTCAGGCGCGCTGCCGCTGGCCGAAGACGGCGCCGCCGAAGAGGCGGTAGGCCACGGCGACCAGGCCGAAGGTGAGGGCCATCATGATGATGCCGAGCGCCGAGAGGGGCTCGAAGTTCCCCTCATCGGAGAGGTCGAAGATCACGTTGGTGATGACCGCGGTGGCCGGGGTGAAGAGGAAGACCGCGGAGCTCAACTCCCGCAGCGACGGGATGAACACCATGAGCCAGTTAGCGAGGATGCTGCGCCGCAGCAGCGGGATCGTGATCTTCCCAAACGTGCGCAGCCGCCCCGAGCCCAGCGTGCGCGCGGCGTTCTCCAGTTCGAGATCGAGGCTGCGGAGGGCCGACTCGCTGCCGGCGTACGCGATCGGCAGGAAGCGGGTGGCGAACGCGACGATCAGCATCCAGGCCGTGCCGTAGAGGACGAGCGGGGGCCGGGCGTACGCGGCGAAGAAGCCGATGGCCAGGACGATTCCCGGCACGACGAAGGGCGCCATCGCCAGGTAGCCCAGGATCCGCGCTCCGGGCAGGAGACGCCGGCTGACCGCGTAGGCGGAGCAGACGGCGAGGGCCGTGGCGATCGTGGCCGCGGCCGCGGCGTAGGACACGCTGTGGGCAATGGCCCGGCGCGCGCCCTGGTTTTCGACCAGCGCCCAATGGTACCAGGCGAAGGTCAGGTTTCCGGGCACCGGCCCTCTCCCCCAGGCGTGGGAGAGGGAGGTGGCGAGCAGCGCCGTGTACGGCAGGATGAGCGAGAAGATCGGCGGCGCCATGCAGATCGCGAACACCGGCCAGCGCCACGGCCCCAGGCGGAACGGCACCCGGACGCCCCCCTTCCCGGTCACCGTGGTGAAGCGGCCCCGCCGCAGGAGGCGTTGCTGCAGGAGGAATAGGCTCACCGTGACGGCGAGGAGCGGCAAGGCGTACGCGGCCGCCAGATTGGGGCGGGACGGGTACTGGAAGAACAGGTAGAGCTGGGTGGTGATGACCTGCTGGCGCGCCGGGATCAGGAGAAAGGCCGGTGTCCCGAACTCCGCGATCGCCTCGAGAAAGGACATCAGGGCGCCGGCAATGATCGCCGGACGGACGAGGGGCAGGGTGATGCGCCAGGTCGTCCGCAGCCAGTTCGCCCCGAGCAGCTCGGCCGAGCGCTCCATCTCGGAGGGCACGAGCTCGAGCGCGCTGGAGACGAAGGCGAAGGCGTAGGGATAGCTGTACAGCGCGATGACGCAGACGGCCCCGGCGAGCGTGTAGATGTTCAAGAACCCGCGGGGCGCGCCGGTCAGCGCCACCCACGCCCGGTTCAGCCAGCCGGAATGAGGCGCGGCGAGGAAGATCCAGGCGGTGGCGCCGAGGAACGACGGCGTCACGAAGGAGGCGAACGTGAGCATCCGGATCAGGGTGCGGCCCGGCATGTCGGTGCGGCTGAAAGCGCGGCGAGGATCAGCGAGTTCCGGATCGGCTGAAGATAGATCGACTTCGTGAACGCCTCGACGTAGTTGGCCGGGGTGAGCCGGTTGTCCTGGTCGGAGTGTACGCTGGCGACGAGGATCCACGCCAGCGGCACCACCACCATGAAGAGCAGGATGGCCGCCGCGACCGTCCAGACGCCCGGGCTGAGGTCCGGCCGGCGCCGGGCGATCAGGATCGGAGCAGCGGCCGACATCGGGGTTCGGCTCCCGCTAGACCCCGAACGTCTCCCGCCATTTGGCGATGGCTTCCGGGACGCCTTTCTCGAGGCGTTCCACCTTGTTCCGGTACCATTTCACCCGGTCGATGGGAACGCCGCTCGGCGCCGGCACGTCGGCGCGCAGCGTGTAGTTGGATGTCTTGCTCATGGCCAGTGAGTACTCTTTCGTATAGTAGAAGCTCTCCAGGAGGCGGGCGGCGTTCGGATGGGGCGCGTCCTTCAGCACCGCCACCGGGGAGACGATCAGGATGGCGTCGTCGGCCGGAAACTGGATGTCGACCGGGTTGCCGCGAGACTTGCTGTCCAGGGAGGTGCCGTCCGAACCGGCCCCCACCAGGCGTTCGCCGCTGACGATGTCGGTCACGGTGTCGTTGATCGATCGGCCGATCTTGGGGTTGTTCTTGGCCAGTTTCGTGAAGTAGTCCCACCCGAACTTGTCCCACATCGCGACCACCCAGTTGCCGACGTACCCGGAGAATCCGGGATGGCCGACCGTGATCTGATCCTTCCACCGCGGATCGAGCAGATCGGTCCACTTCTGCGGCGGAATCGTCAGCTTGGTATGGTAATTGATGATGACCAAGCCCAACGCCCCCACATGATAGGCGCCGTCGGGGTCCACGTTCTGGAAGGCTTGGGGCAGGTTGCCGAGGCCGAGCGGACGGTAGGCGGCGAGGACGCCCTGCTTCTTCAGCGCCGTATAGTGCGCCTCATCGGTGCTGGCGAAGACGTCGAGCTCGCGCACGCCCGCCTTGAGGTTCTGGGTCAGGCGCTGATAGATGACCTGAGCGGTCTGGCGAATGAACTGGACCTCGATGCCGGGGTACTTGGCCACAAACGCGTCGCGGACGGCCTCGGCCGCATCGAGCTGATAGTGGGCCGTCCACCAGACCACCTTGCCTTCCTTCTTCGCCTCGGCATACAGGCTGGCTTCATCCGCGGGCGCAGCGGCTCCCTCCGCCGGGCGCCTTCCGGTGTCCGCGCCGAGGAGCGCCTGCCCCACGATGCCGAGCCCGGCCCCGAGCATCGCCCGCCGGCTCAGGGTGCGCCCGCCGGGCATCACCTCATCCGAGTGCGGAGCGGACTCCGTCATGTTCTCCCCCTCCCTCGCTCGAGCAGAACCCCCGGTCGGTTAGGGCGCCACCTCAAAGGCATCATGGGCATCGGTTTGCAGGCTCACGCCCTTGGGTGGCGGGACGATCGCCGACTGCACGTCGCCGCTGACGACATGGATCCGGTTTCCCAGCGCGGCCATCGCGAAGGAGTGCCTCGGGGACGGCATGTAGGGCAGCTGCGCCCAGGCGTCGGCGGCCGGATCGTAGGCCTCGAAGGCGCGAAAGGCCGCGAGGAACTGGTACGTTTGGAGTTCGCCGCCGCCCACGTAGATGCGGCCGTCGAGCACCGCCGCGCCGCCCCCGCTGCGCGCGGTCGGCATCGGGGCTCGGGTCGCCCAGGCGTTCGCCGCCGGGTCGAATTCCTGGACCACGTCGGTGTTCCCCGGCATGGCGATGCTGAAGGCGCCCGTGAGGCGTCCGCCGATCACATAGATCTTTCCGCTCACCGTCCCCGCCCCCATGTGGTTGCGGGCCGTCGGCATCGGGGCGCGCGGGCGCCACGTGTTTGTTGAGGGATCGTACTCTTCGACCGTGTCGAGGGAGCGGTGCGGCTGGATCGGCCGGATCGGCAGGTTGCCGTAGGGGGGGAGCTGGGCCGCGCCGCCGATCACGTAGAGCTTCCCGCCGGCCTCCGCCGCCGCTGCGGCCCCGCGCTTCGTCGGCAGCGGGGCGAGGGCGCGCCAGCGATCCGCCGCGGGATCGTACTCCCAGGCGTCGTTGATCGGGACCCACCCCGGCGGGCCCGAATCCGGGAGCACGAACCCGCCGAACAAGTACACCTTCCCTCCGAGCGCGGCGATGGCCGGGTGGTGGAGCGGGTGGGGCATCGGCGTGCGTTTCGTCCAGGCGTTCGCGGCCGGGTCGTACTCGTACACCACCCCCGCGGACTTCCAGATTGGGATGAGGCCGCCGAACACGTAGAGCTTCCCGTTTGCCGCGGCCCCGCCCACTTCTTCGAGCGCCTCGGGGAACGGGCTCAGATGGATCCACTTGCCGAGCGGGGCGGCGCGATCGGTCTGGAGGGCCAAAGCCCGTGCGCCTCGGACTCCCCCTGCGAGCCTCTCAACGGCGCCTCCGGCTGCCAGGCCCAGCGATGATGCCACGAACTCCCTCCTCCGCATGCCGCCCTCCCTTGATCAGGACCCTGCTCGGGACACCGTGAAGGCTTCGTTGGCAGTGGTTACGCGGATGCCGGAATGGGTTCCTCCTTTCCCGGGAGGGGATTCCCGCATCCTGTCAAAAGGAACGGACACTGCGGTGGGCGCGAAAATTGTGGAGGTGCGGAGGATGCGAACGGTCGCTGTCGTCATCGCGGTGATCTGGCTCACCGCCGGGCTGCCGCTCGCGGGCGGCGCCTGGGCCCCGCCGTCCACCATCAGGCTCGGCGCGGTCGTGCCGCTGACCGGCCGGTACGCGAGCGGTGGAGCGCAGGTCAAGGTCGGCTACGAGTTTGCGCTGCAGGACATCAACGGCCGGGGCGGGGTGCAGGTGGGGGGCCGGCGCGTCCCGCTGGAGGCGACGATCCTGGACGACGAGTCCGACCCCACGAAGACCGTGAGCCGGTTCGAGGCCCTCGCCTCCGAGGGCGTGGTCACGCTGCTCGGCGGGTTCGGCAGCGACCTGCACGCCGCCGCCGCGGCGGTGGCGGAGAAGAACCGGATTCCGTACTGCGGCGTGGCGTTCTCGCTCCACGCGATCCACGAGCACGGATTCCGGTATCTCTTCTCGCCCTTTCCAAAATCTCCGGAGCTGGCGAGCGAAACCTACCGGTTCTTGAACGCCAGCATTCCCGCCGGGGAGCGGCCGCGGCGCGTGGCGATCTTCCAGGAGCGGACCGATTGGGGCCGTGAGCTGGGCGACCTCTGGACGGCCCGGTCCCGTGAGAACGGCTTCCAGGTCGTTCTGCGGGCCGACTACACCCCGCTCGCCCGCGACCTCTCGGACATCATCCTCCGAGCGAAGAACGAAGGCGCGGACGCCGTCTTTTCCGTCCCGACCCCTCCGGACGGGATCACCATGATCCGCCAGATGAAGGAGCTCGATTTCACCCCGAAGGTCATCCTGATGTTTCGCGCGGCGGACGCCGTGAGCTGGACGCGGGCCCTGGGCAAGGATGGGGACGGCGTGCTGCTGGGTCCCGGGTGGCACCACGCCGTCCAGTTCCCGGGAGTCCAGGAGCTCAATGCGAAGCATGAACAGCGCTTCGGCCGGCCCGCCGACGTGATCGTCGGTCCCGCGTATGCCTGCGTGCAGATCGTGGCGAACGGGATCGAGCGGGCGGGGCGTCTGGATCCGGGCGCCATCCGCGATGCCATGGCGGCGACGAACATGCAGACTGTGGTCGGCCCGGTGCGGTTCCGCCCGGATGGGACCGGGATTGTCCCGGCGGTCTTCGTGCAGTGGCAGGAGGGGAAGCAGGAACTGGTGTGGCCCAAGGCCCTCGGGGCCGCGCGCCTGCTGTATCCCGTGCCCCCCTGGCGTGGCCGCTAGCCCGCCCCGCGCGCCGCTGCTCGAGGTCCGAGGCCTCTCCAAGGCGTTCGGCGGCCTGCGCGCCGTGGACGATCTGTCGTTTGCGGTGCAGGAAGGGGAGATCCTGGGGCTGCTCGGCCCAAACGGGTCGGGCAAGAC
>VBAN01000186.1 GCA_005882445.1 Candidatus Segetimicrobium genomatis
CCCCGTGGGGACGATCGCCCCGGTCGTGACCACGGCGATCGTCGCCCGCGCCAGGTCGGGGAGCGCCGGCGCCGGGCTGACGGCCTCGTAGGGCTCGACCGGGAGCTCGGTGCGGAACGGCTCGCCCCGCATCCGGGCGATGAGCATCGCGACGGCCCGCTCGGCGCCCGGGCGCGGGCGCACGCCGGGGCGCCGGACTCCCCGCGGGAGATAGCCGTCCTCCTCGGCGGGGCCGAGCGGCGCGCCACCGGTCAGTCTGCGCGCCAGGGCGACGATCGCCGCAAGCGCGGGCGCCATCTCCGCCGCCGAGGATCCCGTCGCGACCGCGTAGGCCTGCCGGTAGATCAGCAGGCCGGGATTCTCGGGGTGCATGCCGGTGACGGCGGGGATCCCTTCCGCGGCCGCGAGGCGGCACACCTCGGCGCACGCCCGGCCGTACCGCCCGGCCGCGAACGCCGGCCCGGCCACGACCATGTCCGGGCGGACGTCCCGCAGCCAGCCGCGGACCGCCTCGGCCGCGCCCTCGACCTGCTCGTTGAAGAAATTGTCGCCGCAGACGAGCGTCGACGCGACGGCCCCCTCCGGCCCGAGGAGCGTGGTGAGGAGCCGCCCCGGCCCGATCGCGCCCGCGCGGACGGAGGGAGGGGTGTGGGCCTGTTCCTCCCCTCCGATGCCCGCGAAGAACTGGTTCAGGTAGTGGCCCGCTAGCCCTTGAGCGCCCCCGCCGTAAACCCCCGGATGAGCGATCCGCGAAAGGCCAGCACGAACAGGATCACCGGGATCGTCATCACCACGCCGAGCGTGGCGAGCGATCCCCACTGGAGCTTCTTGTACCCCGCCGTGAAGCTCATCATGGCGACCGAGCCGGTGCGCGCGTTGAAGCTCGTCACGATCAGCGGGAAGAGAAACTCGTTCCAGTTGAAGATGAAGCTGAGGATGAACGCCGCCAGCATCCCCGGTCCCGACAGCGGCAGGATGATCCTGGCGATGATCGCCGGCAGCGAGGCCCCGTCGAGCGCCGCGCTCTCCGTGAGCTCGCGGGGAATCTCGTCGAGGAAGGTGCGCAGCACCCAGATCGCCAGGGGGATCTCGAACCCGGTGAACAGGATGATGAGCGCCAGCCTGGTGTCGATGAGCCCCAGCGTCTTGAGCATCAGCTGGATCGGGATCAGCGTGGTGATCGGCGGGAACATGCGGGGGATCAGGATCACGAGGAACAGCAGCGTCTTCCCCTTGAACTCCAGGAAACTGAACGTCAGGGCCGCGAGTCCCCCGAGGAGCAGCGTGCCGGCCGATCCCAGGGTGGACGTGACCAGGCTGTTCCAGATCGGCAGCCCGAGGCCGCTGGCGATGAAATCCCGGTAGCGCTCGAACGTCGGCCAGAAGAAGACCTGGGAGCGTTCGATCAGGATGCGCTCCGGCTTGATGGACAGCATCACCAGGTAGAGGAAGGGCGGGAGCGTCCAGGCCAGCACCAGGGCGATCCCCACGAGGTGGGTCCAGCGTCTGCGCGCGGTCATCGGGAGTCGGCCGGCCGGAGCGCCCGCCCGTAGCCCCGCAGATACATCGCGTAGGCCAGGGCGAGGGCGGCGAGCACCACCGTGATGACCGCGGACGCGTACCCCAGCTCGTAGAACTGGAAGGCCTGCTTGTACACGAACATGCTGATGAACTGCGTGGAGGTGCCGGGTCCGCCGCCCGTCATGATGAACACTTTGTCGAGCTCCAGGAACGCGTCCATCACCCGCAGGCCCCGCGCCGTCCACCCGCGCCGCCTCGAACTGTTCGCGCGGGAGCACCTGCAGCGCGGCGAAGAGGAGGAGCGCCACGAGCGGGGCCCACTCCCAGGCGTCCGCGAGGAGGAGCGCGAACATCGCGGTGGCCGGGGTCGCCAGCCACTGGATGTCCGGACCGTGCAGGACCTGGAAGAGGTAGGGGATAGGGCCGACCGTCCGGTCGAAGAGCGTCGACCAGACCGTCCCGACCACCACCGGCGCCATGATCATCGGCAGGAGGAAGATCCCCAGGAGCAGGTTCCGGCCGGGCGGATCGGTGTCGAGGAAGAGGGCGACCGCCAGCCCGATGAGGACCTCGGCGGCCGTGGCGATGACGGCGAATTGGACCGAGAGCGACAGCGAGCCTCGGAGCCCGCCGTCGCGCAGGATCCGCCCGAAGTTCTCGTAGTGGTTCCATCGCGGCAGGGCGTCGTAGACAATGTTGTACTGGGTCAGGCTCAGCCAGACCGTGTAGAAGGCGGGCGCGAGCCGCCAGACCACGATATACAAGACCGCCGGGGCGGTCAAGAGCCAGAAGTAGAGCCGGCTCCGCCCCAGGGTCGCCCAACTCATGCCCATGGCGTGCTGCGCGCCGCCCCCCGCACGGGTGGTGCCGCGTTGCCCGTTCCCCGCATGGCTACCTGATGTACCCCGCCCGCGTGAAGAGCTCGACCTCCTTGGCCTGGGCCCCGTTGAGGGCGTCTTCGGGGGACTGCTGCCCCGAGAGGGCCGCGGACAGCGCGCTCTCGTAAATGTCCATGGCCTGGACCCACTCTTTGAGCGGCGGAATGAACGCTGTGTACGGCTTTTGCTTGATCATCAGGGTCACCGCGGCGAACACGTCGGTGTAGTTCCTCCGCACCTCCAGATCCTGGACGACGGAGGCGCGCATGGGCACGAGCGCCGGGTACTCCTTCATGATCTCCTTGGTGCCCTGGGTGGACAGCACCTTGGTCGCGAACTTGAACGCCGCGTCCTTCTGCTGCGACAGGGCGTAAATCGCCAGCCCGTTGGCGTCCCCGACGTTGGCGTGGGGCCGGGTGGGCACTTGGGAGGGGAGGAGCGTGTACGTGACGGAACCGACCACGTTGGAGAGCTTCGAGACCGGGAGCACCGACAGCATGTTGTCCAGCGCGTCCATCGCCATCGCGCCGCGGCCGGCCGCCATCACGCGCTCGGCCCCGCCCCCGGTCACCGTGTCGGTCCCCGGCTGCATGTACTGGTGGAGCTGGATGTAGTACTTGACCGCGGCCAGGCTCTCCGGCGAGTTCGCGGTCGGCTGCATCGTTTTGGGGTTGTAGACGAGATCGGCGCCGAAGGCGACCAGGATGTGCTCGAAGCGGTGGAAGAGGAATCCGCCTCGCTTGTTGGCCATGATGATCCCATAGAAGTCGTCGTTCAGCGGACGGCCCGCCAGCATCTCCCCCTTCTTGCGCGTGAAGAACTGGGCGATGTCCATCAACTGCTTGTAGGTCTGGGGAACCGCCAGCGCATACCCGTATTTCGCCTGAAACGCCTGCTTCTCCGTCGCGTCGCTGAAGAGGTCGGTGCGGTAGCCGAGCATGTAGGGCGCGGCCAGCATCGGCATCGCCCACAGCTTTCCGTTGAGCTCCAGCCCGGCCGTGGTGAGCGTGATGAAGTCGTTGGGCTGAACCGCGTTCGTGGCCTCGGGGGTCGTCATGAAATCATTGATCGGCAGAATGGCCTTGGCCGCGGCCAGCCCCGGCACCCACGTATTGTAAATGTAGACGTAGTCCCAGGTGCGGACCCCGGTCTTGGAATCGATCAGCGCCTTCTGGAAGACGTCGTCCCACGGGAGGTACTCCGGCTTGATCTGGATCCCCATGGGCCTGCCGATCTCGTTCGCGACCTTGACGAACGCGATCCACTCGTCGAAGTCCGGTCCCAGAAACGTCAGGGTCGTCGTTCCCGCCGCCCCCGCCGGGGACACGGACCCGACGGCTGCCGGCAGCAGGAGGAGCAGGACAATCAGTCCAGCGGCCACCCGGTACTTTGGCTGACACGACATACGTTTGACCTCCTTTGTCATTTCCGCTCTACGCGGACGAGTCGGGCCGAGCGCTGCCATTACTCGAAGATCCAGTCCTGGAGCTCCACCCCCAGTCCCGGCGCCTGGGGCACCTGCACCATCCCGTTGTCCACGACGAGCGGCGTCTTCAGCGTCTGCTGGTAGACCGCGCTCGGGAACGCCGGCGGGTCGTGGGGAAACTCGAAGTACGACGTGTTGGGGATCGCCGCCGCGAGGTGCAGGTTCGCCACCGTCCCCAGCGGGTCGCCCCAGGTGTGGGGGACGAGCAGGGCGGAGGAGGCGTGCGCCATCGACGCCAGCGCCCGCATGCGCAGCAGCCCCTCGCACAGCGTCACGTCGGGCTGCAGGATGTCGTAGCACCCGTCGAGCAGCAGGCGCTGCAGCTCCGCGAATCCCTGGTTGACCTCGCCGCCGGCGATGGGCACGGGGGAGACGGCGCGGAGGCGGCGCAGCCCCTCGTAGTCGTAGCGCGGGAGCGGCTCCTCGAGCCACTCGACGCGGTACTCGGCCAGCGCCTGCGCGGTCGCCAGCGCCCGGTGGAACGACCAGTGGGGCCCCGGAAACGGCGCGTCGTGCACATCGGTCTGGTTGGCGTCCGCCATGATCGCCATCCGGTCGCCGACGGCCTTTCGCACCGCCGCGACCTGGGCGATGTCCTCGGCGAGCGTCTCGTTGTGGATGCGGAGCTTGATCGCGCGGTACCCCTCGTCGCGGAGCCGCCGCGCGTCGTCGGCGCGCTGCGCCGGGGTGCGGTTCTGCCCCGTCGAGGCATACGCCGGCACGGCGTCGCTCGCGTTGCCGAGCATCCGGTAGATCGGCAGCCCGGCGGCCTTGCCCAGGATGTCCCACAGCGCGATCTCGACAAACCAGACGGCGCAGGGTCCCGGCGTGCTCCTCGATCCGGAGCGGATCCTTCCCGACCAGCTCGCGCGCCACCCGCGCGACGCACTGTTCCTCGGCGCCGTAGAATTCGTGACCGGCGATTCCGTAGATGCCCGCGTCGGTGTCGATGCGCAGGTACGCGAGCCGGATCTGTGTTTCCACGCGCCCGGGCGCCCACGCCGGATGGAACGGCTCCGGCAGCGGGACGTCGACCTGGCGCGTGCGGATCTGCGTGATGCGCATGGATTTCCTCCGCAAGGGGGCCGGGGGAACGGCGTCCCCCGGCCCCCGGGGGTTATTTGGCCGAATACCCGATATCCGTGAGCGCCTTGACGGCGAACGCGATGGCGTCCTTGTTGGACGCCCCCTGCGCCGCGCGCGCGAACATGTTCGGGATGATGAAGGTCTGGTAGGCCTTCTCCGCCCGGGCGTCCGGGCCGGCCGGATAGGCCGCCAGGTGCGCGTGGGGCATATAGTTGAGCTCGGGACGCAGCTGCGGATCGGCGGCATAGGGCGGGTTGGCATCGAACCGCGGCAGCACCGGCATGTCATATCCTTGCCCCAGCGTGAGAAACACCTTCTGGCTCTCCGCGGAGTACATGGAGCGCAGGAGCTGCTTTGCCAGGCCGATGTTGCTTCCAAACTTCATGATGCCCCACCCGTGGATGTCGACGTAGAAGAACCGCCCCCGGGGCCCCGCGGGGGGCTGCGCGTGCCTGACGGCGCCGGCGAAGGCCATCTTCTCGCGCTTGGCCCTGAGGTAGATGCTCGGCGCGTTGATCGTGTACGAACCGTGGCCGGAGAGGATGTCCTTGTTGTTGCCGCCGTCGTCCCAGGAGTAGACGGCGGAGTCCATCTGCGCCGCCAGGGCGCGGACGTAGTCGAGGGCCGCGTTCGTCGCGGGCGAATCGATCGCCAGGCGCCCCTGGGTGTCCGTGACCCCGGCGCCAAACGCCCACAGGAGCGGATAGAGGGCGGCGTTCGAGTCTTCGGTCTGGCTGATGGCGATGCCGACCGGGTGGCCGATCTGCTTCAGCTTTGGCGCGGCGCGCAGGACGTCGTTCCAGGTGGACGGGATCGGCTCGCCGGCCTGCGCGAAGTAGTCCGACCGGTAGACGGCGAGCTCGGAGTTCCCGAGCCACGGCAGCGAGAGCCAGTGCCCCTCGACGTAGCCGGAATCCTTCGCCACCGGGTAGAAGGCGCCGAACTCTTTCTCGATCTCGGCGACGACATCGTCGAGCGGGACGAGAAAGTTCTTGTGAATCGTGGGGAGGTTGTCCTGCAGGTCCACGATGTCGTGCCCGGCCTGCGCCTGATCCTCGGCCGTCAGCTTCGCCGCCACCTCGGGCTGGTCGATAAACTCGCCTGCGAACGCGGCGTTGTGCTGTGCCGCGAATGCCTCGCCGATCTTCGCGACCGCCTTGTCGCTGTCCTCATTGTACGAGCTGTGGGAGAGCAGGCGGATTGTGGCCGGCGCCGCGGTGGCGGCGCCGGGCAGGCGGAGCAGACCGGTGGTCGCCGCAACGCCGGCGCCCCCGGCCGCCGTAATGAACTTCCGACGCGTCATCCTCATGGTCGTCCTCCGATCCCTCGTGGCGCCTGGTCGCGACCTCTCACCCCCCCTAGCCTTTGACCGCTCCCGCGGTCAGCCCGGACACATAGTGGTCGAGGAACAACGAGAACAGGATCACCACCGGCAGCGACGCGACGAGGGCCCCGGCCATCAAGGAGCCCCAGTAGAAGACGTCCCCGCGAATCAGGTCGACGACCACCCCGGCCGTCACGGTCTTGAGGCTGGTCGTGGAGATGAAGGTCAGCGCGTAGATGAACTCGCCCCAGGCGAGCGTGAAGCCGAACAGCGTCGCGGTGATGATCCCCGGGCGCGCCAGCGGGAGCACGATACGCCGCAGCGCGGCGAGGCGGGTGCAGCCGTCGACCAGCGCGCTTTCCTCCAGGTCCCGGGGGATGCTGTTGAGGTACGCCGTCAGCATCCAGGTGATGAAGGGCGTCATGAACGCGGGGTAGGTCACGATGAGCGACCACAGCGTATTGGCGATGTGCAGCACGGAGACGAGGCGCGCCAGGGGAAGGAACAGCAGCGTGGTCGGCAGCAGATAGATGATGAACACGAACGTCGACACGCCCTCCGCGTATCGGAAGCGCAGGCGGGCCAGCGCATAGGCCGCCAGCAGGGCCAGCACCACCGACGCGGCCGTGGAGACCACGGCGACGATGATGGAGTTCCGCAGCCACAGCGGAAAGGGGCTCTGGGCGAACAGGTACTGGTAGTGCTCCCACGTGATCCCGGCCCGGATCAGGAACGGGTTCTGCGAGAGGTCGTACAGCTCGTTGTTCTTCTTGAGCGACGTGACCAGCATCCAGGCGAACGGGAAGAGCGCAAACACAACGAACGGGGCTGCCGTCAGGTAGGCCGTGAGCGCGCGCCGGGCCGGGGACCTCACCACTGCCAGGTCCTCCGCATCAGGCGCGCCTGCACGGTCGTCGCCAGCAGGAGCGCCGGGAAGAGGTACAGGGAGATGGCGGCCCCATTGCCGAGGTCGCCGGTGGCGAGCCCCAGTCTAAACGCGAGCGTGGACAGGACCTGTGTGGTGTTCATGGGGCCGCCGTGCGTGAGCACGAAGATCGTGGCAAAGTCGCTGCTGGTCATGACGACAGAGAACAGCACCACCGTCGCAATGACCGGGCGAAGGAGCGGCAGCGTGATCCGCCGGACCCGCCCGAGGGCCCCCACCCCGTCGACGGTCGCGGCCTCGTACAACTCCTGCGGGATCGTCACGAGGCCGGCCAGGAACGTGATCCCGAAGAACGGGAGGCCGGACCACACGTTGACCAGGACGACCGCGAACCGCGCCAGCCGGGGTGTCCCCAGCCAGCCGATCGGCCCCGAGATCAGGTGGAGGTGCATGAGCACCCAGTTGAACACGCTGAACGTGGAGTCGAACATCCACGTCCAGGCGAGGACGCTGAGCGAGATCGGGGCCACCCAGGGAACGAGCACGGCGCTGCGGATCCATTTCATTCCGGGAGCCCGCTGGGCCAGGACGAACGCGAGCACGAGCCCGAGCGCGAGCTTGACCGCGACGGCGGACACGGTGTAGAGGACCGTGTTCCACAGGGTCAGGGCGAAGATCGCGGTGTGCGGGAGACGCAGAAAATTCGCGAGGCCGACGAATCGACCCGGGGCGCCCACCTGCGCGGTGGTCATGCTCAGGTAGAGCGCGTAGAGCAGCGGGTAGACGGCAAGCAGCCCCAGCAGGAGGAGCGTCGGCGCCAGCATGCCCCAGGCGACCGTCGACTCCGCCCCCAGCCCCGGGCGGCGCAGGCGGCGCGGGAACACCTGGGGGCGGCGGACCGCGGACTCCGTGACGTCATCCCCCATGGGCCGTTGCCGCCGGATGGGACGGGGTCACCTTCCGGGGCCGTCAGGAGTCCAGAAGATCACGAGAGACGCCCTCGAGGTGGCGCCGCATCTGCTCGCGCGCGCCCGGCGCATCGCGCCTGGCGATCGCCGCCACCATGTTCCGGTGCTCCTGCACGTACCGTCCGACCCGGCTTCGCTCGTTGCCGGACATGCCCTCGACGAGGCGAAAAAAAAGTTCCTGCTGCAGGTCCCACAGGTAGGCGACGAGATCGGTGAGCACCGCGTTCCGGGTCACCCCCGTGAGGCCCACGTGGAAGAGGCGGTCCGCGTCGCCGTGGTACTGTCCGGCATCCACCTCGGCCTTGAACGCGCTCACCGTGCCCTCGAGCATCGCGAGCTCGGTCTCATCGCGCTGCACGGCCACCTGCTCGATCACCGGGCACTCAATGAGCAGGCGGGTCTGCAGGATGTCGGACGGGGGCCGTCCCTGAACGGCCGTCACGTCGAGAGCCGCATCCGGCGGGCGCTTGACGAACCACCCTTCTCCGACCCGCCCTTCGACGACGTCGAGGAGTTCGAGGGCTACGAGGGCTTCCCGGACCGGCGCGCGGCTGACGTGGAGACGCTGAGCCAGTTCGCGTTCGGGGGGCAGGCGATCCCCGGGGTGGTATTCGCCCTTTTGGATCAGCTGTTTGAGCTGGCCCACGATGAGCGAGTACAGCTTGGTTGTCTTGACGGGCAGGATTGGCATCTACGGGGAGCCCCCCTCGTGCTCCTTCGTAGCGCGGTTTGGCTCAGCAATCAGGGTATCTTATGGTCTGACCACTTCTGAGGCGCTCTGACGGAGTCCTTCGATCAAATGTATGTTCGATGGGTTCCTGGTATCGGGGGGCGGGGTTCCGGGGCGGGGCTTAGGTGGCTTGGCTCGCCTTCAGTTCATGGAGTGCCCGAGCGAGGTACGGGGCTGCCGCTGAGGGCCGTTTGTGCTCCAGCAGCAACTCGCCGAGCGCATTACAGGCCTGTCCAACATCGGTACCCATCCCAAGAGACTCGAACGCGGTGATCGCCAGCTTGTAGCAGCGCACCGCCTCCGCGACCTGGCCCATCGCCGACCGCAGACGCGCCCTGGCCAGATGGATGCGGGCGATCTCTGTGACATCCTGGAATTTCTTGGCCAATCTCTCGGCTTCCGCCAGGGCCTTTTCAGCGTCGGGGAATGCGCGCTTGGCGGTGAGCGCGCGGCCCAGCTCGGTGAGTGACCGTTCGCGGCCTGCATCGTCGCCGGTTCGCTCCCCGACGCGCAGGCTCTCCTCGAGGTGGGTAATCGCTTTGTCGACTTCTCCGCGCGCCAGCAAGGTGATGCCGATGCTCGTATGGGTCCAGCCTGAGAGGCGGGTGGCCTGCAGGACCCCGAAGAGGTTCTCAGCCCGCGTGAGGTTGGAGAGGGCCGTGTCGTAGTCGCCCCGCTCCCGGTTGGTCACGCCGAGCTGCAGATACACGAGACCGAGC
>VBAN01000185.1 GCA_005882445.1 Candidatus Segetimicrobium genomatis
ACCTTCAGCATGAGCCCGTGGCCCCCCGAGAGCGATGCCACGGAGTAGACGATCCCGAAGCGATCCGGCCAGTCGATCGCGGAGACGAAGGAGAGGTAGGCCATCTCCAGTTCCGGCGTGTCGCGCAGCCACCGGCAGACTTGCAGGATGTCCTCCCGGGCCACCCGGACCGTCGGGCCGTGGTGGTGGTAGACCTTGGACTCCTCGCGCTTCAACGGGCGCGGGGCGGGCTTGCCCTCGGCCTTCGCCGCATCGGCCGCGGCCTGCCACTCCCGCTCCTTGGCCGCCCACTCGGCATCGGCCTTCGCGTCCTCGCCCTGCTGCTCGGCGATGAGATCGCGGGCGCGGGGAAAGCGCGCCAGCAGCTGCGCGGTCAGGTCCGGCGTCACGGGACCCTCCCGCCGATGATGCCGCGGGCGATGGGCTCCTTGGGGGCGGCCCGATGGAGGTCGTCGAGATTGTACAGCAGCTGGTCGCGGTTGTAGGTCGAAGCCTCGTAGTGCGGCACGAACACGATCGCCTCGGTCGGGCAGACTTCCACGCAGTACCCGCAGTAGCAGCACTTGTCCATCTCGATGTCGAACCGGGTGAGGACCCGCTCTTTGCCCTTCCCTTCCGCCTCGATGTGGATGCACCGGTCCGGGCAGATGCGCTCGCACTGGAAGCAGATGATGCAGAGGTCCTTGCCCGTCTCCGGATCGATCGGCAGCGCCAGCAGCCCGTGGAACCGGTTGGAGACGTCCACCTTCTCGATCGGTTACTTCACCGTGACCTTGCGGCGCAGCATCACCCGGAAGCTCAGCGCCAGCCCTGTGGCGAGCGCGGTCACGGCCCGGGCGGCGCGGGTCACCAGCGGCATCTCACTCCCCCTAGCGGTCGACGTCCGAGAGCACGATGTCGATGCTTCCCAGGATCGCGATCACGTCCGCGATCTTCCATCCCTTCATCATCTCGGTCAAGGCGTAGAGGTTGCTGAAGGACGGGGCCCGGATCTTCACCCGGTACGGGGTCTCGCCGCCGTCGCTCACCAGGTAGATGCCGAGGTCGCCCCGGGGCGATTCGGTGTGGACGTAGATCTCCCCGCGGGGGGCCTTCATCGTCATCGGGACCCGGGCCCGGATCTCGCCGCCGGGGAGGTTGAGCAGCGCCTGCCGGAGGATCCGGACCGACTCCCGCATCTCCGTCAGGCGCACCAGGTATCGGGCGTAGCAGTCGCCGTCGGTGAGCACCGGGACGTTGAACTCCATCCTGTCATAGACTTCGTACGGCGCGGCTTTGCGCACGTCGTAGGCCACCCCGCTGGCGCGGGCCACGGGGCCGGAGGCGCCCATCGCGATCGCGTCGGCCCGGCTGATCGTGCCGACCCCCTTGGTGCGCGCCAGAAAGATGGGGTTCTTGGTCAGGAGCGTCTCGTACTCGTCGACGCGCGTGAGGAAGTAGTCGAGGAAGGCGCCGCACTCCTCGACCCAGCCCTCCGGCAGGTCGGCGTAGACGCCCCCGAGCCGGTAGTAGACGTGGTGCAGCCGCCCGCCCGTGACCTTCTCGAAGAGGTCCAGGATCATCTCCCGCTCGCGGAAGCACCACAGGAACACCGTGGTGGCCCCCAGATCGATCGCCCAGGTGCCCAGCCAGACCAGGTGGCTGGCGATCCGGTTCAGCTCGTCGAAGATGACCCGGATGTACCGGGCGCGCTCAGGCGTCACGATGCCGGCGAGCTGCTCCACGGCGAGGCAATACGCCTGCTCGTTATTGAGCGCGATCAGGTAATCCATCCCCCGGTCGACCAGGGCGACATTCTGGACGTAAGTCCGGTGCTCCATCATCTTCTCGACCGAGGAGTGGAGGTACCCGATGTCGGGCTGCACGTCCATGACGTTCTCGCCGTCCAGGGTGACGACCAGGCGCAGCACCCCGTGCGTGCTGGGGTGCTGGGGACCCATGTTGAGCATCAGCTCTTCGGTCCGAAGCGCCATGCCCGTCGCCCCTAGGCCCCGCGCAGCGCCGCGGCGGCCTGCTGCCGGAGGATGGGCTCGCGCTTGATCTTTTCCTGGAGCTTGAGGATCCCCTCGATCAGCGCCTCCGGCCGCGGCGGACACCCCGGCACGTACACGTCGACGGGGATGACCTGATCGATGCCCTTGAGGATCGAGTAATTGTCGTAGTAGAACGGTCCGCCGCAGGTCGCGCACGACCCCATCGAGATGACGTAGCGGAGCTCCGGCATCTGCTCCCACAGCCGGCGGACGATCGGCGCGATCCGGATCGTGGCCCGGCCGGCGACGATGATGAGGTCGGCCTGCCGGGGGGTGGCGCGGGGAATGATCCCCATCCGGTCCAGGTCGAACCGGCTGGCGTACGCCGCCATCATCTCGATCGCGCAGCAGGCCAGCCCGAACGTCAGCGGCCAGATCGACGAGGCGCGCCCCCAGTTGAGCGCCGCCTCCACCGTGGTGAGGATCAGGCCGCCGCCGGGGATCTGGTCCATGATCGCGACCGCGTCGGCGATGGGCGAGATCTGGCTGCGGCGGGGGAGCGGCTCGCCGGCCGGGCCGGTCGGGGCGGCGGCGGGCGTGGCGGAACCTGTGGCCATGGTGGTAGAGGTCTTCAACGTATTCACCGCGCCGCCTCCTCCAGGGCTCCCTCGAGGGTGAGCCAGCCCAGGGTCGCGCACTTCACCCGCACCGGGAACTTGCGGACCCCCTGCAGGGCCTCGAGATCGCCCATCTCCTCGCCGGCCGCCTCCCCGCGCATCATCGCCTTGAACGCCGCGATCAGGCGGCCGGCCTCCTGCACACCCCTGCCCTTGATCCGCTCCGTCATCATGGACGCGGACGCCTGGCTGATCGAGCATCCCTTGCCGTCGAACCGGACGTCCTGCACGACCCCATCGCGCACGACCAGCGAGAGCCGGATCTCGTCGCCGCAGAGCGGGTTGGCCCCCTCGCGGGTGACGGTCGCCCCTTCCACGGTCCCCTTGTTCCGCGGATGGCTGTAGTGGTCCAGGATCACATCCCGGTAGAGGTCATCCAGCGACACGGAACAGTTCCCTCGTCTTGAGCAGCGCCCGGGCCAGGATGTCGATCTCCTCCTTGATCGTGTACACGTAGAAGCTGGCGCGGACGGAGGCGCCGAGGCCGAGCTTCCGGTGGAGCGGCTTGGTGCAGTGGTGGCCCGCCCGGACGCAGATCCCCTCGGTGTCGAGCACCTGCGAGATGTCGTGGGGGTGCACCCCGTCGATGACGAAGGAGACCACGCCGCCCCGGTCATCGATGCCCGGCCCGAGGACGGTGAGCCCGGGGATCTCGGCTTCGCGCAGACGCCGCAGGGCGTACGCGGTGATCTCCCGCTCGTGCGCCTCCACCGCCTCCATGCCCAGGCGCTCCAGGTAGTCCACCGCCGCCCCCAGGCCGATGGCGCCGCCCACGTCCTGCGTCCCCGCCTCGAACTTCCAGGGGACCTCGTTCCACGTGGCGCGGTCGAGCCAGACGTCGCTGATCATCTCGCCCCCGCCCAGGAACGGGTCCATCTCCTCGAGCAGCGCGCGCCGCGCCCACAGCCCGCCGGTGCCCATCGGCGCGAGCATCTTGTGGCCGGTGAATCCGTAGAAGTCGGCGCCGAGCCCGCGGACGTCCACCCGCCGGTGCGGGGCGCTCTGCGCCCCGTCCACGACCACGAGGGCCCCGCGCGCGTGGGCGGCCCGGGCGATCTCGGCGACCGGGTTGACCGTGCCGAACGTGTTGCTCACGTGCACGACGGAGACGATCTTCGTCCGCGCGGTGATCAGGCGATCGAGGCCGGCCAGAATCAGCCGCCCCTGGTCGTCGAAGGGGATGTGGCGCAGTCGGGCGCCGCGCTCCTGCGCGAGCAGCTGCCAGGGCACGAGGTCGCTGTGGTGCTCCATCTCGGTGAGGAGGATCTCATCGCCGGGGCCGATGTGGCGCCGGCCCCAGGCGTACGCCACGAGGTTGAGCGCCTCGGTGACGTTGCGGGTGAAGACGATCTCGGCCGGCTCCGCCGCCCCCAGGAATCGGGCGACCTTGGCCCGCGCCGCCTCGTACTCCGCGGTGGCGCGCTCGGCAATCGAATAGACGCCCCGGTGGATGTTCGCGTTGTACTCCTCGTAGTACCGGACCACCGCCTCGATCACCTGGCGCGGCTTCTGGGAGGTGGACGCGCTGTCCAGATACACCAGCGGCTTCCCATTGACGCGCTGCCGGAGGATCGGAAAATCGTCGCGGATCGTTGCCGGGATTCCCATCGCCTGCTCCCTCGCTCTCGCCTCTCGCGGCGCCGGCCTATCGCCGGTGGGGCACCCCTGCCGTCCTCTGCGGCTCGGGGGAAACCAGCACCTCGTCGCCTTCGACCCGCACCGGGTAGATCGCCGCCGAGCGCACCGCCGGCAGCGCGAGCACCCGGCCGGTCTTGACGTTGAACCGGGCGCCGTGCTTCGGGCAGATGACCACCTCGCCGGTCAGCGTGCCCCGGCTGAGGGAGGCCTCCTCGTGGGTGCAGATGTCGTCGATCGCGAAAAATTCGCCGCCGAGGTTGACCACCACCACCGCGTGGCCGGCCACCTCGACCCGCTTCATCGTCCCGGGCGCGATCTCGTGCGTGCGCGCCACGCGGACATACTCGCTCACACGTAATCCTCCATCTTGCGCTCCACGGTTTCGCTGAGGCGCCGGCGCACCATCTCCAGCGGGATCCGGTCGAAGATCTCGGAGAGGAACCCGTCCACCATCATGCGGACGGCGACGGCCCGGGGCAGCGCGCGGCTCATCAGGTAGAAAATCTGGTCTTCGTTCAGCCGGCTGGTGCTGGCCCCGTGGGTGCACCGGAGGTCGTTGGCCATGATCTCGAGTTTGGGCATGCTGTCGGCCCGAGCGCCCTCGGAGAGGATGAGGTTGCGGTTGAGCTGGAACGCATTGGTCTTCTGGGCGCCGTAGTCCGCCCGGATCAGCCCGGAGAACACCGACCGCGCCTTGTCCTTGAGCACGCCCTTGTAGAGCAGATCGCTCGTGGTGGACGGGGCGGCGTGCTCCTGCAGCGTGTGATAGTCGAAGTGCTGAGTCCCGTCCCCGAAGGCCACGCCGAGCATCTCGGACGTGCTCCCCTGGCCGCGCAGCGAGCTCTCCACGTTCGTCTTCACCAGCCCCGCCCCGAACGCCACCATCAGGCTGTGGACCGTGGCGTCGCGCTCCAGGACCGCGCGCACGATGCCGAACTCCCACAGCTGCCGCCCCCACTCCTGGAGGTTGACGTAGCGGATCTGCGCGCCGGCCTTGGGGATCAACTCGACCGCGTGGTTGACCAGCGCGCGCGAGGATCCCTCGGCGGACCCGAAGACCTCGACGAGCGTCACCCGGCTGCGCTCCTCGGCCACGACCAGCGTGTGCGGGAGGAACGCGGCGCCCTCGCGGTCGAGCCACGTGCCCGTCACCAGCTGCAGGTCGACCTCCAGCCCCTTGGGCACGTAGAGGAACGTGCCGCCGCTCCACAGCGCCCCGTGGTGCGCGCGGAACTTGTTCTCGTCGTCCCGCACGACCGTGCCGAGGTACGGGCGGACGAGATCGGGATGCGCGGCCACGGCCTGGGAGAGCGAGGTGAAGATGAGCCCGCGCTGCGCGAGGTCGCGCGGCAGCCGTTCCTCGATCTGGACCCCGTTCACCACGAGGCGCAGCCCCGCCGCGCCCGCCGGATCACCGACCAGGGCGGCCAGCGGGGCGGGCGCCCGGCCCTTCTGCACGCTGTGGGGCAGGACACCAAACGCGTCCAGATCGAGCGCGCTGATATCGGTGCGCCGCCACGCCTCGTCGTCCGCAGACGGCAGCGGCAGGCGGACGAACGCCTCCCAGGCCGCGAGGCGGCGGTCGCGGAGCCAGGCCGGTTCCCCGGCCGCCCCGCTCATCTCCTCGACCAGGGCCCGGCTCAACGTGGTCGCTGCCGCCGCGGAACTGTCACTCACGGATTCCCTCCATCCTTCAGGCGGCCGAAGAGGGCAGAGCAGCCGCCCTGCCCTCCCCGGTGCCTCCAGGCGCCGGCCCGGCGAACCCGGCGCCGCGCCGTGCTTCTTCCAGATGACCACCTCGCCGGTCAGCGTGCCCCGGCTGAGGGAGGCCTCCTCGTGGGTGCAGATGTCGTCGATCGCGAAAAATTCGCCGCCGAGGTTGACCACCACCACCGCGTGGCCGGCCACCTCGACCCGCTTCATCGTCCCGGGCGCGATCTCGTGCGTGCGCGCCACGCGGACATACTCGCTCACACGTAATCCTCCATCTTGCGCTCCACGGTTTCGCTGAGGCGCCGGCGCACCATCTCCAGCGGGATCCGGTCGAAGATCTCGGAGAGGAACCCGTCCACCATCATGCGGACGGCGACGGCCCGGGGCAGCGCGCGGCTCATCAGGTAGAAAATCTGGTCTTCGTTCAGCCGGCTGGTGCTGGCCCCGTGGGTGCACCGGAGGTCGTTGGCCATGATCTCGAGTTTGGGCATGCTGTCGGCCCGAGCGCCCTCGGAGAGGATGAGGTTGCGGTTGAGCTGGAACGCATTGGTCTTCTGGGCGCCGTAGTCCGCCCGGATCAGCCCGGAGAACACCGACCGCGCCTTGTCCTTGAGCACGCCCTTGTAGAGCAGATCGCTCGTGGTGGACGGGGCGGCGTGCTCCTGCAGCGTGTGATAGTCGAAGTGCTGAGTCCCGTCCCCGAAGGCCACGCCGAGCATCTCGGACGTGCTCCCCTGGCCGCGCAGCGAGCTCTCCACGTTCGTCTTCACCAGCCCCGCCCCGAACGCCACCATCAGGCTGTGGACCGTGGCGTCGCGCTCCAGGACCGCGCGCACGATGCCGAACTCCCACAGCTGCCGCCCCCACTCCTGGAGGTTGACGTAGCGGATCTGCGCGCCGGCCTTGGGGATCAACTCGACCGCGTGGTTGACCAGCGCGCGCGAGGATCCCTCGGCGGACCCGAAGACCTCGACGAGCGTCACCCGGCTGCGCTCCTCGGCCACGACCAGCGTGTGCGGGAGGAACGCGGCGCCCTCGCGGTCGAGCCACGTGCCCGTCACCAGCTGCAGGTCGACCTCCAGCCCCTTGGGCACGTAGAGGAACGTGCCGCCGCTCCACAGCGCCCCGTGGTGCGCGCGGAACTTGTTCTCGTCGTCCCGCACGACCGTGCCGAGGTACGGGCGGACGAGATCGGGATGCGCGGCCACGGCCTGGGAGAGCGAGGTGAAGATGAGCCCGCGCTGCGCGAGGTCGCGCGGCAGCCGTTCCTCGATCTGGACCCCGTTCACCACGAGGCGCAGCCCCGCCGCGCCCGCCGGATCACCGACCAGGGCGGCCAGCGGGGCGGGCGCCCGGCCCTTCTGCACGCTGTGGGGCAGGACACCAAACGCGTCCAGATCGAGCGCGCTGATATCGGTGCGCCGCCACGCCTCGTCGTCCGCGGACGGCAGCGGCAGGCGGACAAACGCCTCCCAGGCCGCGAGGCGGCGGTCGCGGAGCCAGGCCGGTTCCCCGGCCGCCCCGCTCATCTCCTCGACCAGGGCCCGGCTCAACGTGGTCGCTGCCGCCGCGGAACTGTCACTCACGGATTCCCTCCATCCTTCAGGCGGCCGAAGAGGGCAGAGCAGCCGCCCTGCCCTCCCCGGTGCCTCCAGGCGCCGGCCCGGCGAACCCGGCGCCGCGCCGTGCTTCTTCTCGTGCGGGAGCGGCCGGCGGTTAGCCGACCGACCCCTCCATCTCCAGCGCGATCAACCGGTTGAGCTCCACGCTGTATTCCATGGGCAATTCCCGGGCGATCGGCTCGATGAACCCGCGGACGATCATGTTCATCGCCTCATCCTGGTTGATCCCTCGGCTCATCAGGTAGAAGAGCTGCTCGTCCGAGACCTTCGAGACCGTCGCCTCGTGGGTCACCTGTACATCATCCTCGTCGATCTCCATCGTCGGGTAGGTGTCCGACCTGGACCGCTCGTCGAGGATCAGCGCATCGCAGCGCACCGCGCACTTGCTGCCCCGCGCGCCCGGGTAGATCTTCACCAGACCCCGGTAGCCGGCCCGCCCGCCGGACTTGCTGATCGACTTGCTGACGACGGACGACTGGGTGTGCGGGGCGGCGTGGATCACCTTGCCGCCGGGATCCTGGTGCTGCCCCTCGCCGGCGAACGCGATCGAGAGGATCTCCGCCTTGGCCCCCGGCTCGAGCATGTAGACGCTCGGGTACTTCATCGTCAGCTTGCTGCCGAGGTTGCCGTCCACCCACTCCATCGTCGCGTCGCGGTACGCCACGGCCCGCTTGGTGACGAGGTTGTAGACGTTCTACGACCAGTTCTGGATCGTCGTGTACCGGACCCGCGCGCCCTCTTTCACGATGATCTCGACGACCGCGCTGTGCAGCGAATCGCTGGTGTACGTCGGCGCGGTGCACCCTTCCACATAGTGGACATAGGAGCCGGGCTCGGCGATGATCAGCGTCCGCTCGAACTGGCCCATGTTCTGCGCGTTGATCCGGAAGTAGGCCTGCAGCGGGATGTCCACGTGCACGCCCGCCGGGACGTACACGAACGACCCGCCGCTCCAGACCGAACTGTTGAGCGCGGCGAACTTGTTGTCCTCGG
>VBAN01000026.1 GCA_005882445.1 Candidatus Segetimicrobium genomatis
CATCACGGTGGCCTGCACGACGGCGATGTCTCGCGTGCGAATCGCGTCCACGACCAGCCGCCCCAGACCGGGGCGCGCGAATACCGTTTCGGTCAGGACCGTCCCGGCCAGCAGATAGCCGAGCTGGAGACCAACGACCGTGATGATCGGGATGACCGCATTGCGAAACGCGTGCCGCATGACCAACGTCCATCCCGCGACTCCCTTGGCGCGCGCGGTGCGCAGGTAGTCCTGCTTCAAGATGTCCAGCATGGCGGACCGGGTCTGGCGCGCAACGGTCGCCGCCGAGGCGGCGCCTAGTGTCAGCGCGGGGAGGATCAGCTGCGCCGGCGTGCCGGCGCCTGTGCTCGGCAACCACCGCAACGAGACGGAGAACAGCATCATCAGCATCAATCCCAACCAGAAGATCGGCACGGACACCCCGAGCGCGGTCGCGAGCGACATCACGCCATCCCAGGCCGAGTGCTGGTGGGTGGCCGCCGTGACACCTGCCGCGAGTCCCACGGCCACGGCAAGCCCCATCGCGGCGGTTGCGAGTTCGGCGGTCGGTCGGACACGGGTGGCGATCTCATAGGTGACCGGCCGCCGGGTGACCGCGGATCGGCCGAGGTCGAGGGTCACAAGCCGCTCCAACCACTGTGCATACTGGACGTACACGGGCCGGTCCAGGCCGAGCAGTTGACGGATCGCCTGGATGTCTGCGGCCGTGGCGTCGGACCCCGCCATCACCTGGGCCGCGTCGCCTGGGATGGCCTTGAGGATGCCGAAGACGATGAGTGACACACCCAGCAGCACCGGGATGGCCCAGAGGACCCGTCCCCCGATGTGCCGGAGCATTTTGCTCGGTGCCGAGCGCTAGGGCCCGCGCTGTAACTGATGGGGCACGAAATCACCGGTGGGTAGCACGATAAAGCCCGACGTCCCCTGGCGCGCACCCCAGATGTTCACCAGCTGCAACAGATAAATGATCGGCTGATCCTGCCAGATGATCTGCTGAGCCTGTTTCAGGATCGGCAGGCGCTTCTCAGGATCGAACGTGCTCCGCTCGGCAGCGATCAGTTTGTCGACCTCAGGGTTCGAGTACCCGGTCCGCTGCTGCGTCGCTGGGACGTTCGTCGCGGCGGAGTCGTACATGCGGTAGAGATGGTAATCGATGTACGGGCTGCCCTTGAGAAGGCACGTGGCCGTGCCCGGACGCGTGTCCGGATCCGACGAACTAAACGCCAGCAGGTCGGCGAACGCCATCTCCCGGATGGTCATGTGGACCCCAACGTTCGCCCAGTAGCCCTGCACCGCCTGGACCACCTGGGCGTCGCCGGCCCACCGGCCGCGGGTGAGGTTCACCGTGACATTCATCCCCGACGCGTACCCCGCTTCCGCGAGCATCTGCCGCGCCCGGTTCGGATCGTAGCGGAACGGGGCGAAGTCGTAGCTGCCCCAGATGCCGGGGATCCCTGGGCTGTGGAGCGGTTGGGCGAAGCCCTTCATGATCCCCTTGATGATCGCGTTCTGGTCAATCGCCATATTGAGCGCTTGCCGGACGTGGACTTCTGAGAACGGCGGTTTGGTATCGGCCGTCTCCAGTTCCGCGATCGTCTGGCTGGGGGTGGTGCGGACGTAAAGTCCCGCCGTTTGCCTGAGAGCCGGAACATCCGCAGGGGGGAGGTTTTGGACGATGTCGGCCTCCCCCGTTTTGAGCACCACCACCCGGCCCGATCCCTCGGGGATCGGACGGTAGACGAACCGGCGCACGCGAGGCTTCGGGCCCCAGTAGTCGGGATTGATCGTCGCCGAGACGTGATCGTTTGGGATCCACTCCTCGAACTTGAACGGACCCGTACCCACGGGGTTCCGCCCGAAATCCTGTCCGTACATCTTCACAGCCCCTGGGCTGACGATCTTCGCTGAAACGTCGGCCATGAGCAGTGGGAAGTCGGGGTTCGGCGGGTCGGTGGTGAAGCGCACGGTGTAGTCGTCGATCGGGGTGACGTCCTTGATGAGCAGGTAGTTCCCGCGCCGGGTGGCGGGGACGCTCTTGTCAAACATCCGGTCGACCGTCGCCTTGACCGAGTCCGCTGTGAACAGCGTCCCGTCGTGGAACTTGACGCCGGGCCGCAACGTGAAGGTCCACATCCGCCCGTCCTGGCTCAGCTTCCACGAGGTCGCCAGCGCGGGTACGACCTGCCCCTTGTCGTTCCACGCGACCAGGCCCTCGAACATCGCATTCATGATCGCCTGGAACGGACCGGTGCCGACGGCCGGCTCCAGGCTGTTTGGCTCGGTGCCATCAACGGCCACAAAGGTCTGGTCCCGCTCGATGGCGGCCGCCGCAGCGGCGCGCGCCGGCGATCGTAGGATTGCGAACGGCACGGCCCTTGAACCGGCGGCCAGCACAGCCGCCGCCGACCGCAAGACGCCCTGCTTGAGCAGCTCACGACGCCGCAACGGTTTCATCGCTTCAGACCTCCTCGTAGTGTCTCAGGGATGCTGTTGCGTCTCTCCGGGGCCGCAGCCGCGTAGCCTTATCTGTTGGACGAGGCCGATCTGGGCACATTATCCAAGAAAGACCGACAGGCGCCTGTGAAGAGCGCAGTGGCTCCGACCGCGATGATACGAACCCCTTGATCGACAAGCGCCGCCGCCGCTGCGGGCGTACCGGCGACTGTCGCGACGACCTTTCCGGCTCCAAGGCCCTTGGCTATCGCGCTCCGAACGACGCTGTCGACAGCGGGGAGCGATGTGTCGCCCGCCCGCACTTGAGAGACCGCCAGGTCACCCGGCCCTATGAAAAACCCCCGAATCCCGGGGACCCCGAGAATCTCATCCAAATTGGAGATTCCTTCCAGGTCCTCCACCAGAGGCAGCGCCCACACGACCGAATTTGCTGCTCGATAGTAGTCAAGCGGCTTCCAGGCAGTTCCGTACCTGGCGGCACGACTCGAACTCAATGCCCCCCGTGTTCCTTCAGGGGGAAACATGGAGGCTGCGACGATGTCTCGCGCATCGGCCGCACTCTTGATGTGAGGGAAGATCAACCCCGCGGCTCCCGTATCGAGATAGACGTAGGCCCCCCTGATATCCCCGTAAGGGACACGGATCAAAGTGGCCATGTCCTCGCATGATGCCGCGCGAACCAGCGAGGCGCAATCGCGAATCCCGAGGGCGCCGTGTTCGGCGTCGACGAAGACGAAATCAAACCCGCATGCTCCGGCCGCTTCAACGATGTCGGGATCTGCCCATCCGGTGACGATGCCGTAC
>VBAN01000027.1 GCA_005882445.1 Candidatus Segetimicrobium genomatis
ATCGCCGGGTTCAGCTGCGTGCACCGCGACGGCGACGTCCGGTTCGAGACCGTCGGCCGCCCGATCCCGGGCGTGGACCTCACGCTCTCCCCGGAGGGGGAGATCCTCGAGCGCAGCGACAGCGTCTTTCTCGGGTACTACAAGGATCCCCAGGCCACCCGGGCCGCGCTGGAAGGCGGCTGGCTGCGCACCGGCGACGCCGGGCATCTCACCGACGACGGGCACCTGGTGGTCATCGACCGGCTGAGCGACGTGATGCGGCTGGCCGACGGGACGCTGTTCTCGCCCCAGTTCATCGAGAACAAGCTGAAGTTCAGCCCCTTCATCCGTGAGGCGGTCGTGGTGGGGCACGGCCGCCCCTTTGTGGCCGCGATCCTCAACATCGATATGCCGGTCGTGGGCAAATGGGCGGAGGACCGCCAGATCGCCCACACGACGTACACCGACCTCTCGCAGAAGGCCGGCGTGTACGACCTGATCGCCGCCGAGGTGCGGGGGGCGAACGAGACCCTGCCGCGCTCCGCGCGGGTCCGCCGGTTCGTCCTGCTCTACAAGGAACTGGATGCCGACGACGGCGAGCTCACCCGCACGCGCAAGGTCAGGCGCCGGGTCATCGGCGAGCGGTACGCCGATCTCATCGAGGCCTTGTATGGAACGTCTGTGGACCGGATCCCGGTGCGCGCCACGATCACGTACCGGGACGGCACGACCGCGGTGGTGGAGACCGCCGTGCGGGTGGCGGAGGTCGCGCATGGTCTACGCGCTCGCGGCCCTGGGGTTCGTGCTGATTTACAAGGCGAGCCGCGTGATCAACCTGGCCCAGGGCTACTTTGTCGCCCTCGGGGCGTTCGGCGCGCTGGCCATCGCGCAGGTCACCCACCTGCCGTTTGTCCTCGCCGTGGCCGCCAGCCTGGCGGGGTCCTTCCTGCTCGGCCTCCTCGTCGAACGGCTCCTCCTGCGCCCGATGATCGGGGAGCAGCCCATCGCGGTGATCATGGTGACCATCGGCCTCGCCGCGGTGCTCCGGGGAGGGATCCTGCTGGTGTGGGGCGCCGGCAACTTCGGGTTTCCGCAGCTGCTGCCCGAATCGCCGCTCATCCTGGGGCCGCTGATCGTCTCCCCGGTGCACCTCGGGGCGCTCGCCATCTCGCTGGCGTTCCTCGCGGTGTTCGTGGTGTTCTTTCGCCGCACGACGCTGGGGGTCGCCATGCGGGCCGTGGCCGACGACCAGCAGGCCGCCCAATCGCTCGGCGTCAGCGTGCGCCGCGTCTTCGCCGCCTCGTGGGCGATCGCCGCGACGGTCGCGGCGGTCGGCGGCGTGGTCGTGGGCAGCCTCAACGGGCTCAACGCCGACGCGCTGAGCTTCATCGGCCTGAAGGTCTTCCCCGCGGTGATCCTCGGCGGGCTGGACAGCGTCCCCGGGGCGGTCGTGGGCGGGGTGACGGTCGGCGTCCTCGAAAACCTGGCCGGCGGGTACCTCGACCCGCTGGTGGGGGGCGGCACGAAAGAGGTGGCGCCGTTCGTCGTCCTCGTGCTGGCGCTGATGGTGCGTCCGTATGGATTGTTCGGCACGGTGGAGATCGAGCGCGTATGAGCGGGGGCGCGGCGTGCGGCGGCTGGTGACCTCCGACTGCGGGAACTTCAAGACCCGGTACGCGGAGGAGGCCGCGCTGTTTCCGAACGACGTGGGCCGCCTCGCCCTGGGCGCCTTCCTCATCGTCTGGTTCCTGGTGGTCCCGGCCGCCGCCGGGCCCTACCTGCTGGGGGTGGCGAACCTGACCGGGATCGCCGTGATCGGCGCGACCGGCCTGAACCTGCTCACGGGCTACACGGGGCAGATCACCATCGGGCACGGCGCGTTCATGGGCGTGGGGGCCTACGCCGCGGCGCTCCTGGCCGCCCGCGCGCACCTCCCGTTCTGGCTGGCGATCCCGCTGGCCGGGATCGCGACCGCCGGGGTCGGGGCGTTCTTCGGCATCCCGTCGCTGCGCCTCAAGGGATTGTATCTGGCGATCGCGACCCTCGCGGCGCAGTTTATCCTCGAGTACGTCTTCGTCCACTGGGACTGGTTGACCCGGGGGACCTCGGGCCTCGCCGTGCCGCAGGCCCGGCTGGGCGGCTGGGCGCTGTCGGGGGAGCGCCGGTTCTTCTGGGTCATCGGCGCCGCCGTGGTCCTCGTCACGTGGCTGGACCTCAACCTGATCCGGACCCGGGTGGGGCGGGCGTTCGTCGCGATCCGCGACAACGATCGGGCGGCCGCCGCGCTCGGGATTCATCTCTTCGGCTACAAGTTGCTCGCGTTCTTCCTCAGCGCGTTCATGGCCGGCGTGGCCGGCGCGCTCTACGCCTACTACCTCGGGGTGGTCGCGCCCGGCAAGTTCACCCTGGACCTGTCCATCGATTACCTGGCGATGGGCATCGTCGGCGGGCTCGGCGGGCGCTGAGCCAGGCGTTGAGCGGCGTGTTCTCGAACGTCTTCACGGTCCTGAACGCCCTCCGGGAGGTCGTCTTTGGGCTCGTGATCATCGTCTTCTTGATCTACGAGCCGGAGGGGCTGGCCGATTGGTGGCGGGTGGCGCGCGCCTACTTCAAGCACTGGCCGTACGCGTACTAGGCGGCGTGTGTTCGAGAAACCGTTCCAGGGAGGGGTGCGATGAAGCGCAGGGAGATGCTCAAGACGGTGGCCGTGGCCGCCGGGGCGCTGTTGGCCCGGCCGTCCGGCGCGGCGGCGCAGCAGCAGACGGTGAAGTTCGGGGCGCTGTTCGACATCACCGGCGCCACGGGAGACATCGGCTCCCATTTCGCCGACGGCTTCCGCGACTACATCCGGTGGATCAACGAGCGGGGGGGCATCCGGAGCGGGACCAAGATCGACCTGCTCTTCACCGATTACCAGTACAAGCCCGACCAGGCGGTGACCTACCTCAAGAAGCTGGCGGAGCAGGACCAGGTCCCGGCGATCAGCGGCTGGGGGACCGGAGACTCGATCTTGATGAAGCCCCAGATCGAGACCTACGGCGTCCCGTACATCCCCGCGAGTTTCCACGAGGGCCTGCTCGAGGCCCCGAACGACTGGATCTGGCTGATGGGACCCAGCTACACCGACCGGGGGGCGGGAGTCCCCGGGTGGCGCTCGCGGTCCACAACTCGGACTACGGCCGGTCTCCGGTCGGGCCGGCGAAGGCCTACGGCCCCAAGATCGGCGTGGAGATCGTGGACGTCGAGGAGGTCCCCGCCAATACGATCGACGCGACCAGCCAGCTGCTGAACATGAAGCGGTTCTCCCCGACCCACATCGTCATCCAGAACGTGGCCCGTCCCTCCGCCATCATCGTGCGCGATGCGCGAAAGCTCGGGCTCCAGGCCCAGGTCCTCGGCATCCACTACATCGGCGACGAGCTGCTGTACGAGCTCGCCGGGGACGCGGCGGACGGCGTCGTGGCCAGCACCTTCGTCAGCAACTGGTTCGAGAACGTCCCAGGGATGCGGCAGATCCACGAAATCAACGCGGCCTATCATCCCAATGTCCAGGTCCGTCCGCTCCACTACACCCAGGGGATCGTCCACGCGAAGGTGTGGGTCGAGGTGCTGAAGCGGGCGGCCGCGCTCGACCGCGCGTCGATCGGGAAGGCGCTGATCAACTTCCGCATGGTCACCGACGGGCTCACGGCCCCGATCACCTTCGCATCCGGCGACCGCAAGGGCGCCGACGGCCTCAAGCTGCTGCGCGCGGACGCCAGGGCGAAGCAGTTCAGGCCGATCACGGACTTTTTCCTGCCGTCGCAGCGTCTACCATGACGTGATCCAGGTCCTCAAGGGGGTGTCGCTCGGCGTTCCGGGCGGCCGGATCGTCGCGCTCCTCGGCACGAACGGCGCCGGCAAGACCACGGCCCTCCGGGCGATCTCGGGGCTGCTCGGGACCGAGGACGGGCGCATCCGGGACGGGGCGATCACCTACGCCGGCGCCCGCATCGACGGGCTGCCCCCGGAGATGATCGTCCGCCGGGGGATCGTGCAGGTGCTGGAGGGACGGCGGGTGTTCAAGCATCTGACCGTCGAGGAAAATTTGAAGGTGGGAGCCGCCGCCGCCCCCGGCGGGTTCGAGTCCGGGCGGGACCTCGTCTACGCCTACTTCCCCCTGCTCAGCCGCCACGCCCGGCGCCTCGCCGGATACCTCTCCGGGGGAGAGCAGCAGATGATCGCCATCGGCCGGGCGCTCGTGGCCCGCGCCCGGCTGCTGCTGCTCGACGAGCCGTCGCTCGGGCTCAGCCCGATGCTGGTGGCGGAGATCTTCGGGATTGTCAGGCGGCTCCGCGATGAGCGAGGGATCACGATCCTGCTCGTGGAGCAGAACGCCCGCCAGGCGCTGGCCATCGCCGACTACGGCTACGTCATGGAGGGAGGGAAGATCGTCATGGAGGGGACCGGCCCGCAACTGGCGGGCAATCCCGACGTGAAGGAGTTCTACCTGGGGCTGACCGAGATCGGGAGCCGGCGCGGCTACCGCCAGTTCAAGTACTACCGGAGGCGGAAGCGCTGGCTGTAGACCGCGCCGACAGGCTTTTCAACGCCCTGGAGGGCCTCCCGCCTGCCGCGCGCGCGCAGCGCCAGATCGCGAGTGCGGGCTGCGCGCGGAGGACGTCGGCGGGATCGAGTCGCTCTCGCGCCTCCCGGTGCTGCGCAAGGACGCCCTGCCGGCCGTGCAGGCGCAGGCGCCGCCCTTTGGGGGGCTCCTCGGCGCCCCGGCCGGTTCCCTCCGCCGGATCTACGTGTCGCCCGGCCCGATCTACGATCCCGAGCCCCGCGGCGCAGACGCCTGGGGCGTCGCGCCGGCGCTCCACGCGGCGGGGTTCCGGTCCGGCGATATCGCCCTTGTCACGTTCGCCTTTCACCTCACTCCCGCCGGGCACATGATGGACGGCGCGCTGGACGTGCTGGGGTGCGTCACGGTTCCCGGAGGGGCCGGCAACACGGAGGTCCAGGCGCGGGCGCTTGCCGACCTCGGGGCCGCCGGGATTATCGGCACGCCGAGCTTCGTCCTATCCCTGCTTGAACGCACCGCCGCGCTGGGGCTGCGGGCGGCCGTCGAGGTGGCCTGCGTCTCGGGGGAGTATCTGACGGCCGCGCAGCGGCAGCGCGCGCGCGAGGAGTTCGGTGTGCGCGTCAGCCAGGCCTACGCCACGGCGGATGTGGGCCTCGTCGCCTACGAGTGCCCCGCGGCGCAAGGGCTGCACGTGGCCGACCGCGTCGCGGTCGAGTTGCTCGATCCGGAGACGCGCGGAGAGGTGCCCGCGGGAGGCGCCGGGGAGGTCGTGGTCTCCCTCCTCGACTCCCCCTATGGCCTGCTCCGGCTCGGCACCGGCGATCTTGCCGCCTGGGCGCCCGGCGCATGTCCGTGCGGGCGCACCGCGCCGAGGCTGGCGGGGATCCTCGGACGTGTCGGGGACGCGGTGAAGATCCGCGGCCTGTTCGTGCACCCCCGCGAAGCCGACGGCGTCGTGCTGACCGTCCCCGGCGTCGTGCGCTATCAGATCGTGGTGACCCGCCCGGGGCCGCTCGACGAGGCGCGGGTCCGCCTCGTGCTCAGGCCCGGCCTAGATCCCGCCGCCGTCTGCGCCGCGGTCGCCGCCGCCGTCCAGGGGCGCCTGCGGCTCCGCATGACCGCGGAGGCGGTCCCCGAGCAGGGCATCCCCGAGGGCGCGCCGAGAATTCACGATGCCCGGCAGTGGGGGTGAAGACGGCGCTAGGATTCCCGTACGTTCGGCCGAGGGTTGCGCGAAGAGCGCCCGAAGTCTCTGGCAGCCCCGCCCGTCGAACGCCTGATGCGGGGGTTGACAGGGTGGGGGCCGTTCCGGATAATGAGACTCAACTACATATCGACACGTCCTTCCGAACAGGCAAACCCGAAGCAATTCGGGGACGCAAAGCCACGGGACCCTCAGGGTCAGCCGGGCTGCCGAAGAGGGCTCCGATGTCACCTGAAGCGCGGGGTCCTTTAGGGGGGGCTCCGCGCTTTTCGTTGCCCGGAGGGGCGAATCGCAGCCGGTCAGCCGCGGCATCGACACCTGACGTGCCGGTCGGCAGGCCGGCGACAGGGTGGGCGACTCGTTCATGAACACGATCCGGGCCCGAAGACACCTGGTGCAGACCCTGCGCGGCCCGATTCCACCGGCCCGCCGAGACGGCGGCTTCACGTTTGTTGAGCTGCTCGTCGGCATGGCGCTGTTTGCCGGCGTCTCCGTGTTCCTCCTGCAGTGGAGCAGATCAAGGCCAGCCCGAACCCGTACACCATGGTCGGTTTTGCGAACATCCCCCGAATGGCCCTGCCGCTGCCCGCGCCGTACACGGGGATCGCAAACGCCACGACCCATAACCTGCAGGCGTCGGTGACCGTCATCCCGGACACCAACCTGCTCCTTAGCACCGTCACCGTCAGCGTTTACCGGCCAGCCGATCCCGACACCACGCCCCTGGTGACTTTGTCGACGGTCCTGACCTCGCAGTAGCCCTACGGGGCCGGCGTGGTCTCCATGCGGCGCTCAAGAGAAGGGGAATCCGCGTCAGCGCCAAGGACGCGGGAGGGGGGAATATCCGTGAGCCGATCGCCGAACGTGAAACAGCGGGTCCTGGCCTGCGCCGGGGCGCACCAGGGGGAGCAGGGGCTCGCCATGATGGCGCTGCTCGCCATGGTGCTCGTGTTGACGACCCTGGCGGCCCTCGTGCTGTACCTCACCGGGAAAGAGACGGCCCTGGCCGCCGTCCGCCTCACCGGGGCGCAGAGCCTGTACGCCGCCGAAGGCGGCGCGTTTGCCGGCCGGTCGGCCTTGATGGCGTACGTGAACGCCTACCCGCAGGGCTCGAGCTCGGTGGACCCGAACCTGGGTGATGCGCAGGCATCCGGTTGGTACGCGGGCGGCACGAATTCCATACAAACCCCGTTCGCCTTATTCAACTACCTGGTCACCGACGGCCAGCGGCTGTCCCCGTCGACGACGTCGCCGACGTTCCAGGTCAACTGGGGCTCCGGCTGGCCGCACCTGAAGCTGCAGATCGGCGGGGCGCCGGTGAACGCGATGGGAGGCGGCCAGTACACCGCCTTGGTCCAGCTCTTCCCGAACGCCCAGGCGGACGGATCGTGCAATCCCGCAGGGTCGCCCTGCGTCGTCCACAAGCTCGGCCCCAGCTGGTACGAGATCTTCTACAAGTACACCGTGACGAGCGACGGGCAGGTGCCGCCGAAGTTCCGGCGCCGGGTGGTCCTCAACGGGAGCTTCAGCGTCCAGCTGCGGCTCCAGAGCTTCTCGATGTACGCGTTGTTCACGGACGTCCACAATTCGCCGACTGGGGGCCCGGTCTGGTTTGCGGGCACCACGAACTTCACCGGGCCGGTGCACACGAACGGCGAGTTCCGGTTTGCCCAGTTCCCGACATTTACCGACAAGCTGGAGAGCGTCAACAGCAAGGCCTGGTTCTACAACAACGGCGCCAACATCGAGCTGGGGAGCCCCGAGAACGTCGTGAGCGGCACCCGGGTCGACGCGCCGCTCGTGCCGCCGGATCCCAACCCGCAGGCGGCGACGCCGGCCAACTTTACGCTCGGGGCCTCCACCGTGCCCATGCCGACCAACTCGTTCAACCAGCAGGGCGTCGCGGTCGGACGGAACCCGACGGACTCGAGCGCGGTGACGACGGCCCAGA
>VBAN01000187.1 GCA_005882445.1 Candidatus Segetimicrobium genomatis
GGATGATGCCGGGATCGCTGAGGAACTGGTGGAACGGGCGCGCCTCGCCTGCCGGCACGCGAAGGGCCTGGGCAAGAACCAGGTCGCGGCGTACGCGGAGACGCTGGGCTGACCCGCGCATGAGGCGCGGTCGGCGCGCGTCGTTGATCTGCGGGACGGCCGTCGCCCTGGCCGCCGCGGCCGCGTCGGGGGCCGGCGGCCCCGCGGCCTGGATGACGGAGGGGGCCGCCTCCCTGCGCTCGGGGGCGCTCGGGCAGGCGGAGCAGGCGTTCCGCAAGGCTGCCGCGCTCGCGCCGGAGTCGGCGCGGCCCGTCCTCTGGCTGGGGGTTGTGGCCGTCGCCCGAGGCGACCGGGGGTCCGCGGTGTCATGGTTCAACGAGGCCCTTCGCCGCCACCCCGACCTGGCCGAGCAGGGCTGCGCGGCCGTGTGGCTCGACATGCTCGGGATCGAGGTGAACCGTCCGCAGTGGCGCCTCCAGACCCCGGAGGACTACGCCGCGTTCGTGCGCACGGCGAACTCCGGGCTGTCCTCCGGTCAGGCCCGGTGGGTCGGCTATGCCCTGGTCTCTGCGGCGGGCCGGTCCCACCTGGATCCGCGGATCCTCGCCGCGGTGGTCTACATTGAAAGCCGGTTCAATCATCAATCGATCTCGTCGGCGGGCGCGGAGGGGCTGGGCCAGCTCATGCCGGGGACCGCGGGAGGGCTGGGCGTGGATCCGCGCGACCCCCTGCAGAATCTCGTCGGCGCGGCCGCGTTCCTGCGTCAGAACCTCGACGAGTTTGGCGCGCTGCCCCTGGCGCTGGCGGCCTACAACGCCGGGAGAGCAGCGGTCCACCGGTGGGGTGGGATTCCGCCCTACGCGGAGACGCAGTGGTACGTGTGGGCCGTGCTCTGGGTGTACGGCGGCCTTCGTTGAGGCGCATCGCTTCCCCCTGCGGGGACTCCACACCAGAATGGGACCAACCGCAAGCAGTAGTTGCGTTGACACTTCTTCCGCATGGGTGCTAGACTTTTCTTGCACTTGACGCCCGCGTGGTGGGGCGCATGGCTGCGGACGCGCACGGGAGGTGTCCCGCGTGGGCGGTGACGAGGATGTCATTACTTTGCTCGACGAGGATGGGGTCGAGCACGAGTTCAGCGTGGTCGACGTCCTGGAGGTGGACCAGCGCCGCTATGCGGTGCTCCAGCCCGTCGTCGGCGGCGAGGAATCGGAGTCGGCGGTGATCTTTCGCATGGAAGACGACACGCTGATCACGATCGAGGACGACGCCGAGTTTGAGCGTGTCCGCCAGGCCTTCGAAGCCCTGGAGGACCAGCCGTCCGAGGATCAGGCCGGCGGGGCCCCGGACGCGTCAACGGAAGGCTCCAGCGAGACCACCCACTGATGGACAGCGCTGCAGGTGACCCGTGTTGCGATGGTTGCGACCGACCGCCCAGGTGGCGACGGTCTACGATATCGACCTGCTAGCCCTGCGCGAGCGGGGAATCCGCGGTGTCATCCTGGACCTCGATAATACGATCGTGCCTTGGGGCGCCCGGCAGCCGGGCCCGGAGCTGCCCGGGTGGATCGCCGCGGCCAAGGACGCGGGGTTTCGCCTCTGCATCGTGAGCAATAACATGGGGAGCCGGGTGACCGGGCTGGCGACGATGCTCGGCCTGCCCGTCGTGACCGGCGCATTGAAGCCGCGCCGGAAAGCGCTTCGCCGCGCGCTCTCCCAGATGGGCACCACCCCCGACGCGACGGCGCTCGTGGGCGACCAGCTGCTGACCGACATCCTCGGCGGCAACCGGCTCGGCCTTCACACCATCCTGGTCCGCCCGCAGAGCCGGCGTGAGTTCCCGCTGACCCGTCTGACCAGGGTGGTCGAGCGCGCGCTGCTTCGGGGCCGCAGACACCGATGACGCGCGCCACGGTGCCGGCCACCCGCCACCACCTGGACCGGGCCAGGGACTAGCTGGCGGCGTCGGGTGTGGGGACGTGACCGGGTTTACCGGCTCTGCCGGCCTCGCGCTGATCTCGCCGGCCGAGGCGTTCCTCGCGGTGGATTTTCGCTACGAGGAGCAGGCGGCCGCCGAGGCGACCGCCTGCACGGTGCTCCGGGGCGGCCGGGACCCGCTGGCCGCGTTGAGCGCCGCGGTGGCAGGGCGGAGCCTCCGGACGATCGGGTTCGAGTCGGAGTTCGTCCCGTTCGCCCAGGTGACGCGCCTTCGAGAGAAGCTCGCCCCCGCCGAGCTCGTCCCCCTGGCCACGGTCGACCGCCTGCGGTGGACGAAGGACGCAACCGAGGTGGCGGCGATCACCCGCGCGGTGGAGATCGCCGACGCCGCGTTTGCCCACATCCTCGGCGTGCTCCGCCCGGGGCTGTCGGAGCGGGCGGTCGCGTTCGAGCTGGAGATGTTCATGCGGCGTTCCGGGGCGGAGCGGCTCGCCTTCGAGAGCGTGGTCGCCAGCGGGCCGCGCGCGGCCCTGCCCCACGGCCGCGCCACCGACCGCATGCTGTGCAGGGGGGACCTCGTCACGCTCGACTTTGGAGCGGTCTACGAGGGCTACTGCTCCGACGCTACCCGCACGGTGGTGCTGGGCGCCGCCGACGATCGGCAGCGCCGCATCTTCGAGATCGTGCTCGCGGCGCAGGCGCAGTCGCCGCGGCGGGCTTCGGCGACGCGTTCGGGCACTCGCTCGGCCACGGCCTGGGCCTGGAGGTGCACGAAGGGCCCCGCCTTTCGCCGCAGGAGGACGCCGTCCTCGAACCCGGGATGGTCGTCACCGTCGAGCCCGGGATCTACCTCCCGGGCTGGGGCGGCGTGCGGATCGAGGACAACGTGGTAGTCACATCCGACGGATGCCGGAACCTGACCCGGTCGCCGAAGGAGCTGGAGATTCCGCTCCGTGGGTGACCGGCCGTGATCTCCAGCAACGATTTTCGTCCGGGCGTCCACGTCCTGCTCGACGGCGAGGTGTACGTCATCATCTCCTCGGAACACTCGAAGGTCGCGATGCGGCACGGCCTGGTCAGGGCCAAGATCCGGAATACGAAGACCGGGGCGACGACGGAGCGGACGTTCCGCGGGGGCGAGCGGGTGCCGCTCGTGCACCTCGAGCGCAAGCCCATGCAGTACCTGTACACGACCGGCGACGAGTACATCATGATGGAGGCGGCTACCTACGAGCAGCTGCCGCTCCCGGCCGCCCTGCTCGGCGACGCGG
>VBAN01000188.1 GCA_005882445.1 Candidatus Segetimicrobium genomatis
CATGGGAATCACGATTCCCGGGCGCAGGCGGGCCACGACGTCGTGGGCCTGGTTGGCGTCGGTGGTGTAGTGTCCTCCGATCGGCACCATCAGCACATCGGGGCGGCCGATCGCCTTGACCGCCGCGGCGTCGAGCGGGTGCCCGAGATCGCCGAGATGGACCACCCGCAGTCCCTCTGCGTCGATGACAAACACCGTGTTCCGGCCGCGCTCTTTCCCCTGCGTGGCATCGTGGTAGGTTGGCACGGAGGCGATCGCCACGCCGTCGACCTGCTCCTTGACGGTCCGCCACTGGCCGTCGGCCAGGCCGCGAATGATCTTCGGAGCGCCGGACGCCATGGCCAGGTGGTTGTGATCGCCGTGCTCGTGGCTGACGAGGACGGCCGTGGGGCCGACCGTGGGCATCGGGTACCCCACCTTCGCATCGAACGGGTCGATCAGGATCGTGGTGGATCCGCTTTCCACCAGGAACGTCGCATGCCCGAGATATGTGATCTTCACCGGCGCGCCTCCTTGCCCCCACTGCCGGTTCGACCCCTGACGCTCACCTCCCCTTTCGCCCGAGCGCCGCCCGGAGCCGGCCATCGCGAAAGAACAATCCTCCCCAGACGAGGACGCCAACCCGAGGTAGCCCGTGAGAAGAATCGCCCCGAGCAGCGACGTGCGCGGGATCACATAGACGGCCACGCTAACGAGCTCGAGGATCCCGATCCCTACGGCGAGGTCCAGAGGATAGCCGAGCTGCGCAAACGCTGCTGCGACGGGCGCGGGCTTCATAAGATGTAGAACGGCATCGAAAAGCAGGAACACCACAGCCACGGCGCCGAGAATGCGCCCGGCCCACAGCATCGTCTTCGAGACCGGAACCGTTTGCCCAGTCGATTGCATTGCCGCCTCCCCTCATGAGCGAGTGTCCCGTCACGGCTGATAGTCGTTTACCCATCCCGAAAATCGACGCTGGAGCCACGTGTTCAATTACGTGCGCGGTGATTCGTTGGCCCGAAGCCAGGCTCGCGCTCCGGCAGGGCTTGGTTCGGGCGTCCGAACGAGCCTGAGTGCAAAAAACGACGTCCCAGCGACTCCGACGGCGGTCATTGGCCTGGATTGAAATTAGCGTACGTTTGTTCGCATTTTCGCCCCTTCATTATACGCACAAATGTTCGATATAATGAACCCTGTAGGAACCGGCCATGAGGCCGATTCCGGAGGGGGTCAGACGGGATGGCGCAGCGGAAGCTGACCGGACGTCAACGGCAGATCCTCGATTACCTGGTACGCGAGGTCAGGGACAAAGGGTACGCGCCCTCGGTACGGGAGATCGGCGTGGCGTTGGGCCTCCGTTCTCCTTCGACCGTCCATCAGCACCTGATGGCGCTCGAGAACAAAGGTTGCATCAAACGCCATGGGGATCGGATGCGGGCGCTCGAGGTCATGGACAAGTCTCTCGTTCAGCAGGGCGACGGTGTGGTCCTGCCCCTTGTCGGAAAGGTGTCAGCGGGTCAGCCCACGCTGGCCGAACAACACGTGGACGCATACGTCGGGGTTCCACCCAGCCTCTTCGGTGACGTGCGCGGCTGCTTCCTCCTGCGCGTCCGCGGCGACAGCATGGTCGGCGCGGGCATTCTCCCCGGCGACCTCGTCATCGTGCGCCCTCAGACCCACGCGGCGGTCCGGGACATCGTGGTCGCGCTGGTTGGGGAGGACGCAACGGTCAAGCGGCTCGCGGCGACTGGGGAGACGCCGGTGCTCCTGCCCGAGAACCCCGCGTATCAGCCGATCCGCGACGAGTTCCAGGTCATCGGCCGGGTGATGGGGGTCCTTCGTCAATACCAGGAGGTACGCACATGGATGTAGCCACATCGCTGCTGGGGCGTGCGCGCCCCGCGCGCCTCCTGCCCACGCGCCTCGTGATGCCGGCGCCCCCGCATCCTGGGCGTCGGCTGCGGCCAAGACCGTCCGGCCCGAGCCGCCGCAGCAGCCGGGTCGCGCGCCGCGGCGCTCGCCGGGCCGGGCCGGACCGGTTCCACACCTCGGCTGCTCGCCTGGGCTTCGAGCCGTGGAGCACGACGGGGAGCGGCGTTCCCACCGACGGCAAGAGGCTGTGGGAGAAGTTGGGGGATGACCGCGACCTGATCGGCGTGAAGATCGCGCTGCTGGCGGCCCTCCTGATCCTCACGGCCGTGCTGGAGTGGGTGGCGTAAGCCGATGCGCCTCATGACCCTCCACGCCTACGTCGGCGCCGCGGAGCAGGCCGGCGGCCGGACGCGCATGGGGGTGGTCTTCGCGGACGCCCAAGGCCGGACGCTGCGGAAGATCAGCCGCACCCTGCCGGGGCCGGCGACAACGAGCCTCGCGGTCTTTCGGGGCATCGTCTGCGCGCTCTGGAACTCGCGCCGGCTGGGGGCCCGCCGCGTCATCGTGCACTGTCCCGACCCCGACGTCGCGGCGCAGATCAACGGCGATCGAGAGGTCGACGAGGAGTTCGTGGGGCCGTACCTCGAGGTGCGCGCACTCCTCCACGCCTATCGCGCGGCCCGGATCGAACCCGGCCCGGCGCCGGAGCACGAGATGTTCTGGCAGCGGGTGGCGCAGTCACTCGCGGACGCCGCGCTCGATCACGACGTGGATGAAACGGTCGAGGACCTGCCGCTGTGGTCGGGGCTGATGGAGGAACGCTCGACCGCCTGACGGGGGTCCTCGCACGAGCGCCGCGTCGAGAAAGGAACGCGCCAATTCCCCTCCGAATCCCTCTAGACCCATCACCCGATCTCATGGTCGCCTTGCGAGATGAGCCAAGAGGATCCCCGTTCCATCCTTGCCGATGGCGAAGCGAAGCTGGCCGCCGGTGATTTGGCCGGCGCGCTCCAGACATTCGAACGGGCCGTGGCGGCGGCCCCGCGATCAGCGGTGGCCCGAAGCAAACTCGGCCTGGCCTATGTCCACACACAGCGGTGGGACGACGCGGCCGCAGAGTTCACGCGCGCCATCCAGCTCGATCCGACCTATGCCCCGGCATACAGCAACCTCGGGAACGTGTACCGCGAGCGCGGGCAGGTCGACCAGGCGATCGCGCACTATCAGAAGGCCGTTAGCATGGATCCCGACTACTGGATCGCCCACCAGAACCTGGGCGTCGCATACAAACAGCAGGGGCGCGTCGGGGAAGCGGTGCGCGAGTTCAAGCTCGCCACGCGGCTGTCGCTGCGCTCGCCCGGCGCCGGCGAGGGAGGGCCGGCCCGGACCGGGGGACGCCGGGTCGGGTGCCTCGGCTCGGGAGGCATGATGCTCGTAGGGCTCCTTGGCCTCGGCTTCCTCAGGCGCTAGCAACGCTCAGGGGGGGTGTGGGCCGCGAGAAAGAAGGGAATAAACGTTGGAAGGGCTCGGTTCGGAGTAATAGTGGATCAAGTCGAGAGTGAGGCAGCGGGAGGAATCTTTCGATGGCAGGGACGACGCCGGCGGTAACCGAACAGGCGTTTGACAGCGAGGTACTGAAGTCACCCATCCCGGTTCTGGTCGATTTCTGGGCCACCTGGTGCGGGCCGTGCAAGATGATTGCGCCGATCGTCGAGGCGCTCGCGGGTGAGTACACGGGCAAGCTCAAGGTCGTCAAGCTCGATGTGGACGAAAACGGGGGAGTGGCTGCGAAGTACAACGTGATGAGCATCCCCACCCTCGGGATCTTCAGCAAGGGCGAGCTCGTTGAACGTATCGTGGGCTATATGCCCAAGGAGCAGCTCAAGAAGCGCATCGACGCCGCGCTGGCGACACGGGTGTAGGGCGGCGGGCGAATCGGCGCGAAGGACCCAGGCGATACACCATGAGGAGAGACGATCAGGTGACGACAGGCTCGTCGACGTTGGAAAAGA
>VBAN01000189.1 GCA_005882445.1 Candidatus Segetimicrobium genomatis
CGGCACCCGCACCGTCGTCACGCTGATCGGGATGTCGGCCTCCATGATCTTCCGGGTCTCATGGATGATCTTGTCCTCTTCCTCCGTCACCCCTCCGGGCAGCCACTTCCACTGCGGCAGGAGGTTGAAGGCGATCGGCATGGGCGTGCCCGTTGCGCGCTCCACGTCCTCAGGGGTCGGGTGGGTTCGCAACAGGTCCGGCCGCTCGAGCAGCCGGCGGCTCTGGTCCAACAGCGCATCCATCTGGTCTCGCCCCGCCCCCGAGACGGACTGGTAGGTGCAGACCACGACGCGGCGGATGGGCACCACCGTGTGCAGCGGCGCCAGCGCCATGAGGATCGTGATCGTCGAGCAGTTCGGGTTGGCGATGATCCCGCGGTGCCCTCGCAGCGCGCGCCGGTTGATCTCCGGAATCACCAATGGCACGTCGGCGGCCATGCGAAACGTCGAGCTCTTGTCGATCACGACGGTCCCGGACGCGGCCGCCGCGCGGCCGAAGCGCTCGCTCGCCCCGTCGCCCCCGCCGAAAAAGGCGATGTGGACGCCGCGGAGCGCCTCGAGCGTCGTCTCGGCGATGGCGTACGGCTGTCCGCGGAACGCGACCGTGCGGCCGGCCGAGCGCGCGGTGGCGGTCACCCGCAGCGACGCGACGGGGAACGCCCGCTCCTCGAGCACGCGGAGCACGGTCTGTCCGACGGCCCCGGTTGCGCCGACCACCGCAACATGATAACCGGCCATCTCCTGCCCTCCTCCGCTACGGCTCGAGCACATGCTCCAGCCCTTCCACCAGATGCCGCAGGCCGCCGACCCGCTGGATCGCCAGCACCAGCCCCGGCATGAACCACTCCTCGCTCGTGGAATCGTGCCGGATGGTCAGGGTCTGCCCCGGGCCCCCGAAGATGACCTCCTGGTGGGCCACCAGCCCCGGCAGCCGCACACTGTGGACGGGCACCCCCGCGGTGGACGCGCCGCGGGCCCCCGCGGCTTCCACCATCTCCTCCACGGCCGGCGGCGGCGGGGTCCCCCGCGCGGCGGCGACGAGGCGCGCGGTTCGGACCGCCGTGCCCGACGGCGCGTCCCGCTTGCGATCGTGGTGCAGTTCGATGATCTCCACATGCGGAAAGTACCGCGCCGCCCGCCGGGCGAACTCCATCATCAGCACGGCGCCCAACGCAAAATTGGGGGCCAGGATGGCGCCAACCTGCTCGGCCTCGCACCGGTCCCGCAGCGAGGCGACGGATTCGGCCGCGAGCCCCGTCGCGCCGATCACCACAGGGACCCGGTGATCGAGCGCCACGGCGGCGTGGTCGGGCACCGCGCCGCCGCGGCTGAGATCCACCAGCACCGTCGGCCGCCCCGCGAGGAAGATCTCGGAGAGCTCCGCGGTGATCGGGACGCCCACGGCGCCGGCGCCGGCGACCGTTCCCGCGTCCTGCCCCACCGCGGTCTTGCGGCCCAGGGCGCCGACCAGCAGCATGTCGTCACGGCGGGAGATGGTCCGCACCGCCGCGCGGCCCATCCGGCCGGCCGCGCCGGCCACGACCACCCTATGCACCTGCACGGGCGCCCACCTCTTCCTCGATGTCCCCTCTGAGCGCCGGCTGCTGGCCAAATGGGCCGATCGCCGCGAGCGCCAGGCGGTCGGGCACGAGGAGATCCTGCGCCAGCCGCCGCACGTCCTCCCCGCGCACCGCGTCGACATCGGCGATGATCTCATCCAGGGTGATCTGGCGTCCAAAATACTGTTCCGAACGGGCCAGTTTGGTCATGCGGCTTCCCGGGGTCTCGAGGGCGAGCATCAGGCTGCCCTTGAGGGATTCCTTGGCCCGGGCGACCTCTTCTGGGGTGAGTCCGGCGCGCGCCCGAACGAGGCCGCTGCGGATCAGCCGGACCACCTCACGCGCCGCCCCGGGGCTCGTTCCCGCGTAGACAACGAAGGCCCCCGTGTCGGCGTAGGCCGCCTGGTAGGACGAGATCGAGTACGCGAGCCCGCGCTCCTCGCGAATCTCCTGGAAGAGCCGGCTGCTCATTCCGCTCCCCAGGGCCGAGTCGAGGACCGCCAGCACATACCGGTCGGGGTGGGCCTGCGGGAGACCGGGGAGACCCAGGCAGAGGTGCACCTGCTCGATCTCTTTGCTCCGGAACGCGGAGGCCCGCGTGGGGACCGGCGCGTGGATCTGCGCCGGGACGGCGTGTCCCGCCCAGGACCCCAGCGGACGCTCGACGAGCTCGACGATCTGGTCGTGCTCCAGCTGACCCGCCGCGGTCACGAGCACCGCATCCGGCCGGTACCGCTCCGCCAGGTGGGCGCGGAGGTCGTCCCGCGTGAGACGCTCGACGCTCTCGAGGCTGCCCGAGATGGGACGGCCGAGCGGGTGGCCCGGCCACATGGTTTCGGCCAGCACATCGTGGACGAGATCGTCGGGAGCGTCCTCGTACATCTTGATCTCCTCGACGAGCACCTGCCGTTCCTTCTCCAGGGCCTCCGGATCGATGGCCGGGTGGAGCAGCATGTCGGCGAGGATGTCCACGCCCTCCGCGAGATGATCGCTCAGCACCCGCAGGTAGTAGCAGGTGTGCTCCTTGTCCGTGAACGCGTTGAGCTGGCCGCCGATCGCGTCCATCGCCTCGGCGATGGCCAGGGCCGACCGGGTTGCGGTGCCCTTGAAGAGGACGTGCTCGATGAAATGCGAGATCCCGCCGTGCGCGGCGTCCTCGTAGCGGGAGCCCGCGGTGACCCAGACGCCGAGGGCGACCGTCCGGACGTGGTCCATCGGCTCGGTGATGATCTTGAGGCCGTTGCGCAGGACCGCGCCCTGGTACAGCGCCTGATCAACGGCCATCTAGGTAAGGCCGATCGAAGCGTGGAGTAGAGCCAAGGTGACCGAGAAGCCTCCTCGCGGAGGCTTCTCCTACGCCAGGATTCGCGGCCACAATTACGGCCCGGGCTTTCGCCGGGGCGGCCGGCCCCCGCGGCGGTCGCGGGGCCCCCGGTCGTGCCGGTCAAACCGATCCGGGCGGCGCCCCTCGCCTCCCTGCCCATCGCCCCCTTCGGGGGACAACCCCGCCGGGACTTCCTCGCCGGGCACCAGGCCGCGGCGGGTCAGGTTGACGCGCCCGAGGTTGTCGATCTCCTTGACCCGGACCTCGAGCTCATCCCCCACCTTGACCACGTCCTCCACCTTGTTGACCCGCTCCCGGGACAGCTCGGAGATGTGGACCAGCCCCTCCTTGCCCGGAAAGATCTCCACGAACGCCCCGAAGTTCATCAACCGGGTCACCCGACCCTTGTAGACCTCGCCGGGCTTGGCTTCCTTGACGATGTCCTCGATCATCCGCCGGGCGCGCGCCGCGGCTTCCCCGTCGGGCGAGGCGATCAGAACGCGCCCGTCCTGCTCGATATCGATCTTGACGCCGGTCTCGGCCGTGATCTTGTTGATCACCTTGCCGCCCGGGCCGATGACTTCCCGGATCCGCTCGGGGTTGATCAGGACGGTGATGATCCGGGGCGCGTACGGGGACAGGTCGGGGCGCGGCGCGGCGATCGCCTGCTGCATGACATCGAGCACCTGCATCCGGGCCTCTCGGGCCTGGGCGAGGGCCCTCCCGAACACGTCCCGGGACAGCCCGCGGATCTTGATGTCCATCTGCAGCGCGGTCACCCCATCCCGGGTGCCGGCCACCTTGAAGTCCATGTCGCCCATCGCATCCTCGATCCCCTGGATATCCGTGAGGATCGCCACCCGGGAGTCGCCGGCGGGACCGGTGATCAGCCCCATCGCGATCCCTCCCACCGGCTTGCGAATCGGCACCCCCGTGTCCATCAGCGCGAGCGTGCTGCCGCAGACGGAGGCCATCGAGGTCGAGCCATTGGACTCCAGCGTGAGCGAGACCAGCCGGATGGTGTACGGCCACTCCTCCTCCGGGGGGGAGGGGCCGCACCTCGCCGACGCTGTAGGGGGGGAAATCGTAGTGATGCATGAAGCGCTTGCTCTCCCGCAGGCTCAGGTCGTCGATGATCTGCTCGTCCTGCCCGGTTCCCAACGTACAGCTGGTCAGCAACTGGGTCTGCCCGCGGACGAAGAGCCCGGACCCGTGCACGCGCGGCAGCAGGCCCACCTCGGCCGACAGCGGACGGATCTGGGTTGGGGTGCGGCCGTCCGGGCGGACGCCGTCGTTGAGGATCATCCGGCGGACCTCTGTCTTGATGAGCGCCTCGACCGCGTCGGCCACCGCGCGCGGGCGGTCGGGAAACCGGCCGGCCAGAGCGTGCTGCGTCTCCGCCGCCACCTGAGCCAGCGCGGTCTCGCGCGACTGCTTGTCGCCGCGGCGCAGGGCATCCGCGACCTTCGCCGCCGCGGCGTCGCGCACCGCCGACTCCACCTCGGCGGTGTCCGGGGCGGTCACCGCGCTCTTCGGGCGCCCCACCTGGCGGACGAGGTCGTCGATCCTTCCGATGATCCGCTTGATCTCGGCGTGCGCCAGATCGAGGGCCTCCAGGAGGCGCTCCTCCGCCACTTCCCGCGCCCCCGCCTCGACCATGGTGACGGCGTCCCGCGTGCCGGCGACGACCAGGTCCAGGTCCGTCGTTTTCTCATCGATGGCCCGCTGCGGCGGATTGACCGTGAGCTGGCCGTCGATCAGACCGATCCGCACCGCGGCGATCGGCCCGTCGAACGGGATATCGGAGATCCCGAGCGCCGCGCCGGCGCCGGTGACCGCCAGGATATCCGGCGTGTTGTCTTGGTCGGTGCTGAGCACCGTGGCGATGACCTGCACGTCGTTGCGGAATCCCTTCGGGAACAACGGGCGGATCGGCCGGTCCATCAGGCGCGCGGTGAGAATCGCCCGTTCCCCCGGCCGGCCCTCGCGTTTGAAGAAGCCGCCGGGGATCTTCCCGGCGGCAAACATCTTCTCTTCGTAGTCGCACGTCAGCGGGAAAAAGTCGATCCCTTCCCGGGGCGCCGACGACATCGTCGCGGTCACCAGCACCACCGTGTCCCCGCAGCGGACCACCACGGCGCCGTTGGCCTGCCGGGCGAGGCGGCCGGTCTCGATCGAGATCGGGCGGCCGGGCAGGTCGATCTCCACTCGGCCCGTCCTCACCGGGCCGCCGCCGTGGTCTGTCCTCACTTGGGCCGTCCTCCTCTCCGCGCGTTCACGCGGCGCCCCTCAGGGGGCAACCTCTGCTTGCCGTTATCTCCACCTTGGTATGGCGCCCCCGCAAGGGGAGGCACCCATCAAAAACGGCAGCGGAGCGGGAACCCCGCTCCGCCGATCACCGCCGCAGTCCCAACCGCTCCACAATCGCGTGATAGCGCTCCGCAGCGTGCGTGCTGAGGTAGGTCAGGAGCCGGCGCCGCTGCCCGACCATCCGCAGCAGCCCCCGTCTCGAATGGAAGTCTTTTTTGTGCGCCTGGAGATGCTCGCTGAGGTGATTGATCCGTTCGGTCAGACGCGCGATCTGGACGTCCGGAGACCCGCTGTCTTTGGGATGCCGTTGAAACTCGCTCACCGCTACCTGCTGCGTCGCTTCACCCTCTGCGCTCATCTGCTCCACCTCCACGCGCCGGATCCTCCGGCGCATCGACCCGCGGGCCGGAGCGCCGCCGGAGCTGCGGGCGCCCCCGCCATGCCGCCCCCCTCCCTCACCGGCACGGGAGCGGCCGCGTGGCTACAGGAATTCATGATAACACACAGCCTGCAGGGCTGGCAAACCGCCGGGCCCAGGGAGGGACCCCTAGCGCACGCGCTCGATGTAGGTGCCGGTCCGGGTATCGATCCGGACGGTCTCCCCCGTGCCGACGAAGAGCGGGACCTGCACCACGGCGCCCGACTCCAGGGTCGCCGGCTTGGTCCCCCCCGTCACCGTGTCCCCCCGAAATCCCGGGGCGGTCTCCACGACCCGCAGGTCGACGGAGTTCGGCAACTCCGCCCCGATCGGCGTGTCGTCGTGAAACACGATCGTGACGTCCATGTTCTCGCGGAGGAACCGCACCGCGTCGCCGAGCAGGGCGGCCGGGAGCGGCAGCTGCTCGTAGGTGGCCGCATCCATCATGATGTACTCGTCGCCGGTCGTGTACAGGTACTGCATGGGCTTGCGCTCGAGGTGCACGAGCGGCACCCGTTCGCCCCCGCGGAACGTCCGCTCCGTCGTCGCCCCGGTCTTCGTATTCCGGATCTTGGCCCTGACCAGGCCGTGCCGCATCGCGACCTTCGAGTGTTCCGAGGAGATGAT
>VBAN01000190.1 GCA_005882445.1 Candidatus Segetimicrobium genomatis
CCGAAATATTATTGAAGGCCCGCGCGCTCCGCCCCCGCGTGCTCGAGATTCCGCTCGTTCTGCGGTACGACCTCAAGGAAGGCCCCAGCAAGATGCGGCTGTTCAAGACGATCCGGGACTACGTGCACCTCCTCCGCCGCGAGCTCCGGTCCCGCCGGCCCGACCGCAGCGCCGCGTGACGGACGTGCACCTTCCCCAGGGGCGGTCCTCCGGCCCGGACCGCGCCGCCCGTCCCAACGCGCGGGAGAGAGGCGGGACGGGCGGGCTCGAGCTCTGGCTGGTGCTGATCGCCTGCCTCGCCGCCGAGATCGTCGTGGGAGCCCTGCTCTTCCGGCAGGGCGGGTTCTGGTCACCCGATTCAGCGGTGCGCGTCGTTCAGGTGGAGAGCCTGCTCCGGGCCCGCTACCATGATGCCGCCGTGCCGTACCCCGCGGCTTCCCTCGATCCGGCCGGGCGGTATTTCCCCGCCGGCGGATGGTTTCATTTTGAGCGGGGCGGACGATTCTACCTTGCCTACCTCCCGTACTTCGCCATGGCGACGGCTCCGTTCTATCGCCTGCTCGGGCCACCCGGGCTCCTGCTCATCCCGGCGGCCGCCGGACTCGCCGCGGTCTGGATCACCTACGGGGTGCTGCGGCGCCGCGCCCCAGGGATGGCATGGGCCGGTGCGCTGGCGCTGGGCGCCGGCACGCCGCTCGTCATCTACGGTGCGCAGTTTTGGGACCACGCCCCGATCGTCGCGCTGAGCGCCGGGGCGCTGGCCCTGGCGGTGGGGGAGATCGATCGAGACCCGGCGGCGCGCCCAGGGCGGCTCGCCCTGGCGGGCGCCCTTCTAGGGCTCGGATTCTGGATCCGGACGGAAGCGTATCTCTTGGCGATCGCCGCGGCCTTGGCCTGGCTGTCGGCGTCCACCCCTCCCCGCACCAGAGGGGTCCTGGCCCTGGTCAGCGGGCTGGCCCTGCCGGCTGGGGTCCTGTGGGCCCTCAACACCGCTTTCTATGGAAGTCCGTTTGGCTGGAAGGGCCACGACCTCGTGGCGACGAGGGTGGGCAGCGCCGTCCAGGCGGTTTCGGGACACACGCCGGCGGTTTGGGCCGGCGAGAAACTGGGCAATGCCTACTATGCGCTCGCGTCCCCGGACTTTTTTGCTTTTTCCCCGTGGGCGGTGGCCGCGGGATGCGGGCTCGCGGCCGCGCTGGTCGTGTCGGGGCTGCTGCTCCGGATCGGCGTGGCCCGTCGGTCGGCGTCCGCCACCGCGGCCGGCGGCCTCTGCGCCATCGCCGTGGGCGGGCTGATCTTCTCGGGGCGGACCGTGGTGTCCGGCCTGCTGCCCGCAGCGCCGCTGGTGGTCCTGGCGCTCCTCCCCGGCGGAGCGTCACGGTGGGAGCGATTCCTCTGGGTCACGAGCGCGTTGTTCTCCGCGGCGGTCATCGCGACCGGCACCCACGGCGGCCTGCAGTGGGGGCCGCGGTACCTGCTGCCAATCCTCCCGGCGTTGGTGTGGCTCGCCGCCGCCGCCGTCGCCAGGGCGCGCGATGCCGCACCTCAGGTGTGGCCGGTGCTTCGCCGCGGCGCCCTCGGGATCGCGATGGTGAGCCTGCTCATTCAGGCGACCGGGGTCGACCAGGTGCGGCAGGCGACGGCGCAGAACGCCCGCATCAACCAGTGGCTCCGAGGCATTCCCGCCCAAATCGTGATCACCCCGCTCGAGTGGTTGATGCTCGGCGCGGGCCCGCTGTATTTTGAGAAGGAGCTCATGCTGGTGCGGAGTCCCGAGGACTTCAAGACGCTGGTACTCCACCTGTCGCAGCAGCACGTCGGGCGGTGGGCGTACATCCCGTACTCCGGGCCCATCTTCGCGCCGCGTCTGGTGGAGCAATGGACGGACGGCCGGCCGTGGCGGTTTCACGCCGATGACGATCGAACGTGGAACGGGATTCGGTTCGTGACCTTCGCCGGCGCGGCGGCCGGGCAAAGCCCGCATCGGCAAGCAGAGGTTGCGGCAGGATCGCCCTGACGGGCGCCTCCCCCCGACCGGTGGCTCACCGGAGACCTCGACAAACCTGCAGGCAAGTTCCATTGAGATGACTAGGACTTGGGCAAGAGTGGTATTCCTCTAAGCGAAGACTGCTTCGAGGAGGGTGTTCATGCCGGACCGAGTTGTCGTCACAGGCGCCACCGGATTTGTGGGGGGCCACCTCATCGAGTTCCTCCTCAAGCATACGAAAGCCCAGGTCTATGCCGCGAAGCGCCGGCGCAGCGAGCCGAGCCCGATGGAAACCAGGTTCAACGGCCGAGTGCAGTGGGTCGAGATGGATGTCACGGACGCCCACAACGTCTTGTCCACCGTGCGGAGCATCCGGCCAACCCACATCTTCCATCTGGCCGCCCAGTCGTTTGTCCCGACGAGCTGGCAGTCTCCGTCGGAAACGCTCATGATCAACGCGATCGGCACCGTGAATGTCCTGGAGGCCGTCAAGAGTCTCGACCTGGACACGAGAATCCAGATCGCCGGGTCGAGCGAAGAATATGGGTTTGTCGGGCCCGACGAGTTGCCCATCACCGAGCAGAACCCGCTCCGCCCCCTCAGTCCGTACGGGGTCAGCAAAGTCGCCGCGGATCTGTCCGGGCAGCAGTACCATCGGTCGTTTGGGCTCCACGTGATCACCACCCGCGCCTTCAACCACACGGGTCCGGGGCGAGGCGAGGTCTTTGTGGAGTCGAACTTCAGCAGGCAGATCGCCGCCATCGAGCACGGCATTCAGAAGGCCGTGATTCGGGTGGGGAATCTCGACGCCACGCGGGATTTCAGCGACGTGCGGGACATCGTGCGGGCGTACTGGCTGGCGCTGGAGCGGGGGACGCCCGGAGAAGTCTACAACATTTGCTCCGGCAAGGCCCTCCGGATCCGGGACCTGCTTGAAACGCTCTTGAATCTGTCCGTGATCAAGAGCATCCAGGTCAAGCCGGACCCCGCGCGGATGCGTCCCAGCGACGTCCAAGCCCTGCAGGGAGACTGCACGAAGTTTCAGCGGGATACCGGCTGGAAGCCCGAGGTCTCGTTGGAGCGGACCTGGCAGGATCTGCTCAACTACTGGCGCGACCGCGTGAAGCAGGAACGGGTCGCCCATGCGGCCCCGTAGGGCGCTCCACCGGGCATTGCGCTGCCGCCGGAATGCGCATCGGGTTGGACCTGGGTCACTGCACCGCCGCCTACGGGGGAATCGGCCGCTACGTGGAGGAACTGACGCGGGCCCTTCTCGCCCAGAGGGTGTCCGCCGCCGGCCCGGATGAATTCGTGCTCTTTACGGGGGACGACGAGCCCGCCTGGCTTTCCGACGCGGTGACCGCGTCGGGCCCCGGGAGCCCGGCGTCCCGGACCCGCGCGGAAACGCGGCACACACGCGCCGGCCACGCAACGCTGCGGGCGAACCTGTTTCTGGGCCCGCGGCTGGCCAGGCTGCGGATTCGGGTGTTCCACGCTCCCGATACACTGGGGTTCCCCCTCACCAGCGCGCGGGGCGTCGCGCGCGTCGTCACGGTCCACGATCTGATTCCGCTGCTCCTGCCGCAGGCCGTTACCCGCCGGCACCGGTGGATCCGGGGGGTCATGCTCTCCTGTGTGGTCAGGTGGGCGGACCGGCTGATCGCGGATTCGCAGGCGACCGCCCGCGATCTGGCCGACCGGTTTCCGGAGGCCGCGGCCAAGACGCGCGTCGTCCACCTTGGGGTCGACCCGCGCTTTGCGCCTGCGACCGGGGAGGCCGTGGCGGCCGTGCGGCGGGAGCTTGGCCTCCCTTCGGCCTATCTGCTCTACGCGGGAGTCATCAGCCCGGTCAAGAACCTCGAACGCCTCATCGAGGCCTATGCCATTCTATGGAAGGAAAGCCGCGAGACCCCTCCCCTCGTCATCGCGGGGCGGCGGGGCTGGCTGGCCGACGGGATCATGCGCCGCGCCCACGAGTTGGGCCTGGGGGGCAGCGTGCGCTTCTGCGGGTTCGTCCCCGACGAGGCCCTTCCGGCGCTGCTGACCGGCGCGAGCGCGTTCCTGTTTCCCTCCCGCTACGAAGGCTTCGGGCTCCCGGTGCTGGAGGCCATGGCGTGCGGTACCCCGGTCCTGGCCGGCAACCGGGCCTCCCTCCCGGAAATCGCCGGCGAGGCGGCCGTCCTCGTGGACCCGGAGGATCCCGCGGGCATCGCGGACGGCATCCGCAATCTCCTTCAGGACAGCGGCCGCCGCGCCCGCCTGGCGCAGCGGGGGATCGCGCAGGCGCGCCGGTTCAGGTGGGAAGAGACGGCCCGCCGCACGATGGCCGTGTACCGCGAGGCCGCGGAGCAGACCGCATCCCGGTAGCGGCCCGGCGCCGGGAGACTTACGTCGTTGAGGTCCGCGCGATGAGCCGCTTGAGCAGGACGTCCCGCGGTCGGTCTCCCCTGCGGGGGAGCGCCGGCACCAACGATTCGTGGGAGAGACCGGGGTGGAAGTAGGGGTCCCCGGATGACACCTGGTCGCGCATGTGTTCCAGCGCCCGCCGGGTGTCCGCCGGCGGATAGGCGGTCCCCCGCGTCGCCCCTTCGTCATGGCGCAGCCTGGCGAAGGGCGTGTACAGAATGCGGTAGCCGTGTCTGGCGATCTGCAGGCACATCTCGATGTCGCTGTAGGCGATGCGGTAGCGCTCGTCAAACCCGCCCACCTCGTCGAACACCTGCCGGCGCACCATCAGACACGCCCCGGTGACGGCGAGGTAGTCTCGATACCAATCGACGGAGCCGAAGAGGTCCACGCGCGTCTCGCCGGCCTGCCGGTAGATGTGGTGGGCGAGCCCGCGCAGGCCGACGACGATCCCGGCGTGCTGGATGGTGCCGTCCGGATACAGGAGCTTCGCTCCGACCGCGCCGATCTCCGGCCTGTCCGCCCAGCGCACCATCTCTTCGAGCCAATCCTGGTTCAGCGCCTCGGTGTCGTTGTTGAGGAACAGCAGCAGATCGCCGGTCGCCCCACGCGCTCCGGCGTTGTTGGCCGCCGAAAAGTTGAAGGGTCCGGGATGCTCGAGGACGCGAATCCGCCGTTCATGCGCCAGGTCGGCGTAGTATCGGCGGGTGGCCTCGTTCGTGCTCCCCGTGTCGACGATGAGAATCTCGAAACGCGGGTACCCGGTGTGCCGGAGGAGCGATGTGAGGCAGCGCCGCAGCAACGGTTCCCGGTCCTTGTTGGGGATGATGATGGAGACGGTGCGATCGCCGGCGGGCCAGGTGAGGCGCACGACCCCCGGCGGCACCACGGCGGCGCGCGCCCCGGCGATCCCCTGCCGGCGGCAGTGCGTTTCCAGGGCCCGGAGGTCCTCAGGGCGCGGAGGAGCCGGCCGCGTCCCCGATCGCGAATGATACAGCACCCGTGC
>VBAN01000028.1:0-960 GCA_005882445.1 Candidatus Segetimicrobium genomatis
AAGATCCAGTACGATCGGACCCCCAGCCTCTCGGTGGGCATCGTCCACAGCGGAAGGCCTGTCTACCAGCGGGGCTTCGGATTCGCGGACATCGAGTCGAAGACTCCCGCGACGGCAAGAACCTGCTACCGCATCGCCTCGATTTCCAAGACGTTCACCGCGGTTGCCATCATGCAGCTCGTCGAGCAGGGAAAGATCGGCCTCGATGACCGCGTGCGGACCTACCTCCCGTGGTTCAAGCCACGCGCGAAGGCCGCGGACGCGGGCCGCATCACCATTCGCCAGCTGCTTTCCCACACCGCCGGAGTCATCCGAGACGGCAACTCGCCTCACTGGGTGACCGACGAATTCCCGGACGCGGCAGGGCTGCGGCAGTCGATGTCCGATGCGACCGTGGTGTTCGAAAATCTGACGCGCTTCAAGTATTCGAATTTCGGGTTTGCATTGGCGGGCGAGGTGATCCAGAAGGCCAGCGGCGTCCCGTACAATGCGTATGTCGGGACGCACATTATCCGAAAGCTCGGGATGGCGCGAACCTCGCCCGATCTGAGCGGCGCCGCGCGGGCGTGGCTCGCCACAGGGTACTCGCGCCCAGTCCCGCACAAGGAGCGCGAACGCTTTCCCCACGCGGAGACACGGGCCTACGCGCCCGCCGCCGGGTTTCTCTCCAATGTGCCCGACCTCAGCCGGTATCTCGCCGCTTTGACGCTCAAACGCCGGGACGGCTCGCTGGTCGACAAGGACTCGAAAAAGGAAATGCTGCGGGAGCATTGGGCGACCGGCGAAGAACACGAATGGTACGGCCTCGGGTTCACCATCTCCACAGTCGAACGGAGGAAGATCGTCGGGCACGGCGGCGGCTTCGCGGGTTTTTCCACGCGGATCGCGCTCGACGTCGACAATGACATCGGCGTCGTCGCGCTCACGAATACGAACGACCCCGCGGTGGGGCTCCTCACC
>VBAN01000028.1:1186-2330 GCA_005882445.1 Candidatus Segetimicrobium genomatis
GTACGGCGCCGGCGCGAGGATCCCGGACCAGGCACGGTATGAGGGCGCCTATCGAAACCGATGGGGGGATGTCGTGATCGTCGGCATCGACACCAATCTCGTCGCCCTCGATCCGCGGGCCGCCTCGCCGGTCAAGAACGGCGCCCTGCTGAAAGCGCGGGGGAGAGACCGCTTCGTGATGGAGCCGCGATCCAATACCGACTCCCCGGGCGAGCTGGCCAGGTTTCTGTTCGACCCCAAGCGCAAGAAGGCGCGGGCGGTCGTGTGGGGCTCCACGCCGCTGGAACGCCTGGACGAATAGTCCGGGGGAGACATCGCGTGCCGGACGCCGCGGAATCGACCGACCTCGACCTGACCGTCCTCGCGCACCTGCGGGGCTACCCCGAAGAGCTGCGGCGGTTTAGCAACCTGATCAAGCAGGCCCATCCCCACGGGCGGACGGCCGTGGACTTCTTCCTCTCGCGCCCGGTTGCCGGGGACTCGTTCGTGGCCGCCCTCTGCCGACTCGTGCAGGCCGGCGAAGACATCGTGACGGTCGTCGAAGCCGCGGACCTGCTCGGCATGACGCCCGGCCGGGTGCTCGAGCTCGCCGGCTCCCCAGGATTCCCGCGCCCCCTCCCGGGGGAGGGCCGCCATCAGGTCTGGCGCCGGACCGACATCGCCGCATTCCGGAACCCGGGCGGGCCGGCCGCAGGCTGAGGAGATTGTCGGATGGCGAGACTCGCGCTTCTGATCCGCTGCCAGACGTGCGGACATGAGTTCGACACCGGCATCCGCATGGACCGGCGCAACTTCGCCCGGGCGACCTTCGCCAGCAATTACCACACCTGCCCCCGCTGCGGACGCCGCGGGACCTATCATAAGGAAGATTTCCGCGTGCAGGAGGAAGGTGCGGCAAACCCACCGGGCGCCGGGCGCGGCATGCCGTAGCAACCGCCCCGTGCAGCATCGGAGCGCCGCGTGCGGCGCTTGCGCCTCCGCGCGCCGGAGGCGTATAATCGTTTCACTGCCTGCGCATCCTGCATGCACCGCACCTTTGACCGCACCTCCAACAATTCCGAGAGGGGGTACAGCATGCCGAAGTACGAGGCAAAGAAGTTCCGCTCGTTCGAGATCGAGCTGGCCGGCATCAGCAAGAAAGCGA
>VBAN01000192.1 GCA_005882445.1 Candidatus Segetimicrobium genomatis
TCGATGACCGTCCGCCCGAGACGGGGCCCGAGGACCGCTCCCCCGCAGGGGGCCTCGATGGAACCCCCGCGGCCGGCGGGGACGGCCGGCGCCGGTCGGGCGGCGTCACTGGGAGGGCCGTCCCGCCCGCCGTGATCGCGGCGACACAATCATCGGGTACGGTCCACTGAGAAGCGGGGGAGAGGAGACCGCGATGCGCCGCGGCGCGATGCTCATCGGGGGCCTGGCCGTCCTGACGGCGCTGTGGGCTCCGTCCATGGTGGAGGGGCTGGTGCTCCTCCCCATCGGCACCTTCGAGATCGTGCCGGGGGACTCCTCGGTTGTCTTCCGCGTCCCGGACAACCGCGGCGGATTCTCCGGCCGGACCACCCAGGTCACCGGCCGCGTTGCGGTGGAGGCGCGCGGCGAGGGGGAGGAGTACGTCGCCCAGGTCGACGCCGGGATCGCCTCCGGCGCGATCACGACCGGCAGCGGGATCCGGGACGCCGGCATGCGGTCGACCTTTCTCGAGAGTGACCGGTACCCCAGGATCTCGTTCACGGGCGTCGTAACCGCGCGCCCCGGGCTCGGGATCCACCCGTTTCCGGCGACGGTCCGGGGGAGCCTGACGATCCGCGACGTGACGCGGGAGATCGAGTTCCCCGCCGTGGTGACCGCGCTCGCCCGCGACTACCTGGCCGACGGCACGGCGACCGTCCGGATGGCCGACTACGGGATCCCGTACCCGCGGGCCTTCATCTTCGTCGCCCGGGACCCGGTGACGGTCACCCTTCACCTGCGGGCGCACCAGCCCTGAGACGCCCCCGAGCCGCGCTCGAGCGCGTCGGTGCGGGAGCGGCCCGGCCCCCAGGGGCCCCGCTAGCGCCGCGACGCGATCTCCGTGACGAGCCGGTCGGTGAGCGCCGCCAGCGGCACCGCCCCTTCGTCGCCTCCGCCGCGGCTCCGCACCGCGACCGTTTCCTGCTCCTCCTCCCGGTTGCCGACGACGAGCATGTAGGGCACCTTCATCAACTGCGCCTCGCGGATCTTGTGTCCGGTCCGCTCGCTGCTGGCGTCCACGCCGGCGCGGACGCCGGCGCCCCGGAGCGCTTCCTGGACGCGGCGCGCGTAGGCCAGATGCCGGTCGGCGATCGGCAGCACCCGGACCTGCTCGGGGGCGAGCCACAGCGGGAACGCCCCCGCGTAGAGCTCGATTAGAAACGCCATCATCCGCTCCAGGGTGCTGATGACGCCGCGATGGATCATCACCGGACGGTGGGGCTGCGAGTCTTCTCCGATATACTCCAGCCCGAAGCGCTCCGGGAGATAGAAATCGATCTGCACCGTCGAGATCGTCTCATCTTTGCCCATGACGTTGGGGACCTGAACATCCAGCTTCGGCCCATAGAACGACGCCTCTCCCTTGGCTTCGACGAATCGCAGGCCCAGCGCGGTCATGGCTTCGCGCAGTTTTTGCTCCGCGAGGTCCCACATGGCGTCGTTTTGCACGAACTTCGCCCGGTCGGCCGGGTCCCGGAGCGACACGCGGTACCAGTATTCCCGGAATCCACGCACGACCGACATGAACTCGTCGGTCAGCTGGTCGGGACGGCAGAAGATGTGGGCATCGTTGAGCGTCATCCCGCGCACGCGGGCCAGCCCGGACAGCACCCCCGACCGCTCGTAGCGGTACATGTTGCCCAGTTCCGCAATCCGGACCGGCAGGTCGCGGTAGCTGTGCTGCTGGTTCTTGTAGATCATGATGTGGTGCGGACAGTTCATCGGGCGCAGGACCAGTTCTTCGTTGTCGACCTTCATGGGAGGATACATGTTCTCCCGATAGTGATCCCAATGGCCGCTGATCTTATAGAGCTGCGTGTTCGCCAGATCGGGGGTGTGCACGTGGTAGTAGCCGAGCCCCTCTTCCAGGTCGATGATGTACCGCTCCAGGACCCGCCGCACCGTCGCGCCCCGCGGCAGCCACAGGGGCAGCCCCTGGCCCACCTCCTCCACCGAGGCGAAGAGGTGCAGCTCGCGCCCCAGCTTGCGGTGATCCCGCCGTTTGGCCTCTTCCAGGCGGGCCAGATACGCGTCGAGCTCTTCCCGGGTGGGAAACGAGATCCCGTAGATGCGCTGGAGCATCTCCCGGTGCTCGTCCCCCCGCCAGTACGCGCCCGAGGTACTGAGCAGCTTGACCGCCTTGATCCAGCCGGTGGACGGCAGATGGGGGCCCCGGCACATGTCCTGGAAGCCGTCCTGCCGGTAGAAGCTCACCGGATCGTCGGGGATCCCCTCAAGCAGTTCGGCCTTGTATTTTTCCCCGCCGCTCTGGAACGCCCGAATCGCCTCGTTCCGCCTGACGGCGATCCGCTCGATCGGCTCGTTGCGCTTCGCCAGCTCGCGCATCCGCGCCTCGATCGCCTCCAGATCCTCGGGCGTAAACGGCCGGCCGATGTCGAAGTCGTAGTAGAACCCATCCTCGATCGGGGGGCCGATCGCCAGTTTGGCATCCGGGAACAGCTCCCGTACGGCCTGCGCGAGCAGGTGCGCCGTGCTGTGCCAGTAGATCTCTTTCCCGCCCGGGTCGCCGAACGTCAGCCACTCCACCGCGGCATCACGCTCGAGAGGGGCGGCGAGATCCCGCGGCACGCCGTCGACCCGAGCCGCCAGGATGTCGCGGCGGTCCGTCTCCGCCGCGATCGCCGCGAGCGTCGTCCCGCGCGGATACCGGCGCGCCGATCCATCCGTAAACGTCACCGCCACCTGTTCCATCTCGGCCCTCCTGCCCGTCCCCCGCCTGCCTCCGTACCCGGGAAAATACAAGCGCCCCCGCCCGCATGGGGCGGAGGCAACCGCGGTTCCACCCATCTTCCCCCCTCGCCGGGGGGCACTCGCCGCGCGATCTCGGGCGCACCCGGCAGGCATGAGGATCGCCCGCGGCTCAGGAGTGGTCTTCGGCCGGGCACCCGGGCAGGGCTCTCAGCCTACGGCCCCGCCTCTCTTCCGGCTGCTGCCGACCTACTCATCCCCGTCACAGCCAGACTCAACAATAGCAGCACATGCGCTGCAACTTCCATAGATTATAGCACAGCCGGCATTCAAAGGATCGGGCGGGCGCCCACCCGAATAAAGGGATGCGTTTATGGCTCATGCCAGAGCGGAGGGGATCCACATGGTGAAACACGCAAGGCCCTCGAGAGGCGCGGTCC
>VBAN01000191.1:0-3273 GCA_005882445.1 Candidatus Segetimicrobium genomatis
CGCAGTCTCAACGGGAACGGCACCGTCTACGGCCGGGTGCGGCAGTGGCTGCGGGAGTTCACGCTGGGCGCATAACGCACAGCCGCCTGGCCGGCTGAACGGACGTCGCAGATCCGGGAGGAGCGAAGGGCGCATGGCATCGTCGGCGCGATCACCGCATCCAATCCAGCGGTTGTTGTCCTGGGGGTCAGAATCTCCGAATGCACGGGCACAGACGGGGGAGAGGCGGGGGGCTCCTCCGGATCCGGCGGGAGGGGTGAGGATGGCGAGTGCGGAGCGGGATCTACGGCGGTACGCAGCGATCAAAGTGGTGGGGGTGGGCGGGGGCGGCAGTAACGCGGTCAACCGGATGATCAGCGCGGGCCTCCGGGGAGTCGAGTTCATCGCCGTCAACACGGATGCGCAGGCGCTGGCGCTCAGCAACGCCGACAAGAAGATCCACATCGGCGGGAAACTGACCCGCGGATTGGGCGCGGGCGGCGACCCGGAGATCGGCCGGCAGGCCGCGGAAGAGAGCCGGGAGGATCTGACCGAGGCGCTGGAAGGCGCGGACATGATCTTCGTGACCTCGGGAATGGGTGGGGGCACCGGCACCGGCGGCGCGCCGATCGTCGCGCACGTGGCGCGGGAACTGGGCGCGCTGACGATCGGGGTGGTCACGAAACCGTTCAGCTTCGAAGGCCGCCGGCGGCAGAACGCCGCGTCCGAGGGGATCCGCAACCTCCGCCAGCGCGTGAACACGGTCATCACGATCCCCAACGACCGGCTGCTGCAAGTGGTCGACAAGACCGCCACGGTCGTCGAGGCGTTCCGCGTCGCGGACGACGTCCTCCGCCAGGGGGTGCAGGGGATCGCCGACTTAATCACCGTGCCCGGGCTCATCAACCTCGACTTCGCGGACGTCCGCGCCGTGATGGCGGAAGCGGGATCGGCCCTCATCGGCATCGGCGTCGGCAGCGGCGAGGGACGGGCGGTCCTGGCCGCGCAGGCGGCGATCGCCAGCCCGCTGCTGGAGACGTCCATGGAGGGCGCCCGGGGCGTGCTGATCAACGTCACCGGCGGGACCGATCTCGCGCTGATGGAAGTGAGCGACGCCGCCGCCGTGGTGCAGAAGGCGGCCGACCCGGACGCCAACATCATCTTCGGCGCGGTGATCGACGACGCGCTCGACGGGGAAGTGCATATCACGGTGATCGCCACCGGCTTCGAAGGGCAGCGGACGGAGGATGAAACCGCCTCCGACGACGCGGCGCGGGTCGGGGGAGGAGAGGAAGCCGCGAGGCACCGGCCGGAACGGGACGACCTGGACATCCCGGCTTTTCTTCGGAAGCGGTAGGCCACCCCGGCCCTTTTCGCGCGGCCTCTCGGAAGCGCCGCTCGAGGCCGGATCCCAAGGTATCCGCTCGGGGCGCACGGAGAGAGCTCGACACCCGTGCGCCCCTTTTCCATTCCCGGGCGCGGATGGTAGGGAGGTCGGATTCCTGGACGGCCGCCCGGCCTTCACCATCCGGCCCGGCCAGGACGACAAGGCGCGGTTCCTGCGCCGCCGCCGGGCCCTTGAGCCGCTGGAGGTCCTCCCGCTGCTCCGCCGGCGGGAGGACAAGACGGTGATCCTGCTCGTGGCCAAGCCCCCCGCCGGCCGGACGGCGTGGGCGCTTCCCCTGGGGCTGTTTCTCGCGACCCTGGTGACGACGTTCATCGCCGGAGCCATGAACACATCGGGGGGAGGAAGCCTCGCCCATCTCATCGGCGCGGGCCTGGCCTTCTCGCTCCCGCTGATGGCCATCCTGGTCTGCCACGAGATGGGACACAAGCTCGTGTCGATCCGGCGGGGCATCGACGCGAGCCTGCCATTTTTCATCCCGATGGTGCCGATCCCGGGGCTCGGCTCCGGGACGCTGGGCGCGGTCATCCTCACGCGGTCGCCGGCGCCGAACCGGGACGCCCTGATCGAGCTCGGCGCCTCCGGGCCGATCGCCGGGTTCATTGCGGCGATTCCGTTCCTGATCTACGGCGCCGCGCACTCGTCCGTCGTCGCGCGGTCCGCGCTCGTCAGCCCCGTCTGCTCGTTCTCGAGCCCGCGCCTCGTGGATTTCCTCGTCAACTGGCTCCTGCATCCCGACCCGTCCAGCGGGGTGATCTTTCATCCGGTCTTGTTCGCCGGGTGGTTCGGGCTCCTCGTGACCGCGATCAACCTGCTCCCGGCGAGCATGCTGGACGGCGGCCATGTGACGCGGGCCCTGTTCGGATCCCGGGTCCACCTGGTCCTCTCCATCGCGGCGGCCGGGGTCGCATGGTACTTTCGCTACTGGCCGATGGCGGTGCTGATCTTGTTCCTGCTGCGGCGGGGGCATCCGGGCCCGCTCGACGACGTCTCGCCGCCGACGGCGGCGCACATCGCGATGGCGGCCGCGCTCGTCGTCATCTTTGCGCTGAGCGCCGTCCCCCTGGACGTCTCGTGTCAGTGACCGCGCGGGAGGCGGCCGGGGACCCGGACGTTCTAGTCGAAGCCGTCGACCTCCAGAAGCGCTTCCGCACCTTCCACGCCGTGCGCGGCGTGTCGTTTCGGTGTTACGCCGGCGAGGTGTTCGGCCTGCTCGGACCGAACGGGGCCGGCAAGACCACGACGCTCCGCATGCTCACCACGATTCTCCGCCCGACCTCGGGGGGCGCGCGCATCGCGGGGTACGATGTCACCCGCGAGCCCGAGGCGGTCCGGCGCGTGATCGGCGTGCTCCCCGAGCAGGCCGGGATCTACGGGCGCCTGACCGCCCGCGAGGCCGTGCGGTACGCGGGACGCCTCTACGGCGTGCAGCCGGAGGTGCTGGAGGGGCGGGTGGAAGCAATTCTAGAGACCCTGGAGATGGCCCCCCACATCGACCGGATCACCGACACCCTCAGCCGGGGCATGAAACAGAAGGTGAACATCGCCCGCGCCCTCGTCCACGATCCGCCCGTCGTCTTCCTCGATGAGCCGACCTCCGGCCTGGACGTCATCTCCGCGCGGTCGGTCCGCGAGTTCGTGCGGCGGTTCAAGCGGGATGGGCGGTGCGTGATCCTGTCGACGCATATCATGGAGGAGGCGGAGCGCCTCTGCGACCGTGTCGCCATCATCGCCGGCGGCCGGGTGCTGGCGCAGGGACGCCTCGCGGAGCTCAAGGCCCACACGGGCCTCGGGCTCGAGGAGACCTTCGTGCAGTTCGTGGAAGACACGGTCCGGTGATCGGCCGGGCGGTGACCTGGTGGCGCGCGGAGCGCGGGGCCCGCCTCCGC
>VBAN01000191.1:3612-4270 GCA_005882445.1 Candidatus Segetimicrobium genomatis
CGCCCGGAGCAAGGTCCTCGAGCTGATCGCGCAGTACAGCCGCGAGGTTGTGGCCCGCCGGCTGCAGGTCCGCCATCTGAACCCCGCCGATCTGCTGCCGGTCCTGGTGGACGAGCGCAACGTCGCGACCCAGCGCCAGCTCTCCGGGCTGCTCCTCGCCGGCATCCTGCCGTTCTTCATCGCGATGCTGGCGGTGGTGGGCGGGATGTCGGTAGCGGTCGATCTGGCCGCCGGTGAGAAGGAGCGGGGCACCCTGGAGTCCCTGCTGGTTGCGCCCCCCCGCCGGGAGGCGATCGTCCTGGGGAAGTTTCTCGCGGTGCTGACCGCATCGATGGGCGCCGTGATCATTGTCGTCCTCTCGATGATGCTGAGCCTCCGGTGGGGGTATCCCTACCTCTTGACCTCGGCCCGGACACTGGACATCAGCCTGCCCCCGGGCATCGCCGTGGTGCTGCTCGGCATCGCGCTGCTGTTTGCCGCGCTGGTGAGCGCGGTGCAATTGGCCGTGAGCATTTATGCGCGATCGCCGCGCGAAGCGCAGCAGTACGTCACCCCGCTGTACTTCATGATCGTGCTGCCGGCCCTGGCGGTGCAGTTCATCAGCGAACTCGCGGGCAGGGGGTGGGTGTATCTGCTGCCGGTGCTGAACACCTTCTTC
>VBAN01000191.1:4286-5001 GCA_005882445.1 Candidatus Segetimicrobium genomatis
GTACGCCGCGGTGGTCCTCAAAATCGCCATCGCCCACTTCAGCGGGGAGGCCGTGATCTTCAGAACCTGATCGCCCCGCGGTCATGGGTCCCCTCGGCCTGCGGCCCCTACGAGCATATGACCCTCTGCGGTCGATAGAATCGCCGGTTGGCGTCCCAAGACCCAGCAACTTTGCCGCAAGAGAGGTTCATTGGGCCAGGGTGGGTGCTTTCTCCCCTTGAGCCACTAGCCCTTGTGTGTTACGATACAAAGCACCCCAGATATGGGAGAAGAGGCGAACATTCGTGCGGTGTCCGTACTGCCAGGTCAAGGACAGCAAGGTCCTGGACTCTCGAGCGATCGAGGGCGGGGACGGTATCCGTCGGCGCAGGGAGTGTCCCGGATGCCGGCGGCGCTTTACGACTTTTGAGCGCGCGGAGCGGGCCGCCCTCCTGGTGATCAAGCGGGACGGGCGCCGCGAGGCCTTCGACCGGACGAAGATTTTGATCGGCTTGGTGCGGGCCTGCGAGGGCCGGCCGGTGTCCCGGGCGGTCCTCGAGTCGGCGGCAGAAGAGATCGAGATGGAGCTCAGGAAGCGCGGCGTACCGAGTGTAGCCAGCCGCGAGATCGGCGATCAGGTCATCGAACGGCTTCGCCGGATGGACGATGTTGCCTACGTCAGGTTTGCCTCAGTGTATCGCCGGGTCGGAGATGTGGATCGTCTGATGGAGGAGAT
>VBAN01000194.1 GCA_005882445.1 Candidatus Segetimicrobium genomatis
TGGTGGCTCTGGCTCGACCGGTGGGTGGCCTACTTCAACTACACGGGGCAGAATCAAAAGCTGTGGGATCAGTACATGGGAGGCGGATCTCCGCTGGTGCCGTGATGCGGCGCCGGCCGGGCGCGCGCGCATGACCTCGTTGTTCGACCCCGGGCTCTTCTGGCGCTACCGCGGCGTGATTGTCGCGGGCGCGGCCACCACGCTGCTGCTCGGCGCCTGTTCGGTGGAGGCGAGCTTCGTCTTCGGCCTGGCGGGGTGGCTGCTCAAAGCGTCGAAGCTCCGGGCCTGCGCCTGGGCGGGCAGCGCCTACGTGGAGGCCCTGCGGAACACGCCGGACCTGCTCTACATCTACGGCCTCTACTTCGGGCTGGTGACCGTCGGCGTGACGCTCTCGGCGTTCACGTCCGCCGTGCTTGCGTTGGGCATCCAGGGCGGCGCGTACATCGCGGAAATCATCCGGGGCGCCTTCACGGCCGTGAGCAACGAACAGCGCGTCGCGGCGCGGGCGCTGGGCCTCAAGCCGTGGAAGAGCCTCGCGTATGTGGAGCTACCGCAGATGCTGCGCGTCGCCTTCCCCGCGCTCGGCAACCAGGTCATCTCCACCCTCCTGGGGACCGCGCTGGCGAGCGTGATCGCGGTCCCGGAGCTGACGTATCAATCGCAGATCATCGGGGACTCCACCTATCAGTACTTCAGCGTGTTCAGCGTGGATGCGGTGATCTATCTGGTCCTCGTGCAGATCCTCACCCGGCTGTTCCACCTCATCGATCACCTCTGGTTCGGGCCGTGGCGGGGGACGGTGTGATGGAGCGCGTGCTCCCGTATCTCGGCCTCCTGGTGCGGGGAGCGCTGATCACGCTCGAGATCTCCACGCTGTCGCTCGTGTTCTCCCTCCTCGTCGGCGTCCTGGTGGGCCTGGTAGCGACGTCGCGGTTGTCCGTTGCGCGCGCCGCGGCCCGCGTCTACGTCGAGTTCGTTCGATCCGTGCCGCTGCTGGTGCAGATCTTCTTCGTGTACTATGGGCTGCCGCTGATGTTCAGGCTCAACCTCTCGCCGTATCAGGCCGCGACGATCGCCCTCTCGCTCTATGGGGGGGCGTACATGGTGGAAGCGGTGCGGTCCGGGATCCAATCCGTCGGGAAGCATCAGTGGGAAGCGGCGCGGGCCTTGAGCCTGGGGTACTGGCGGACCATGGCGCATATCGTGGCGCCCCAGGCGATCCGCGTCACGCTCCCGGCCGCGATCGGCATCTTCATCAGCCTGCTCAAGGGCTCGTCCGTGGCGAGCATCATCGGGTTCGTGGAGCTGCTGCAGACGGCGATCAATATCCGGAACAGCATCTTCAGTCTGAGCCCCCTGTTCGTCGCGGGCGTGCTGTATTTTCTCATGTGCTACGGGCTGTCGCGGTTCGGCGGCCGGATTGAAGGGCGTTTTCGGTACGGCGCGTCCTGACCCGGAGCCCCCATGACCGCCGAGATGCTCGCGGTGGACGCCGTGGTGAAGCGGTACGGGCCGCGGACGGTGCTCAACGGGATCTCGTTTCGCGTGGCGCCGGGGGAGGTGCTGGTCGTCATCGGGCCGAGCGGCGGCGGCAAGAGCACGCTCCTCCGGTGCATCAACGGCCTGGAGGACTTCTCCGCGGGGCGGATCGTGGTGGAGGGCGTGACCGTCCACGCCCACAGCGCGGGCATTTGGGAGGTCCGAAAGCGCGTGGGGATGATCTTCGAGCACTTCAATTTGTTCCCGCATCTGACGGCCCGGCAGAGTATCGAGCTGGCCCCGCGCCGGGCCCTGGGCCTGCCCGCGGCGGAGTGCCGGGCGCGGGCCGAGGCGCTGCTCGCCCGCGTGGGGTTGGCGGAGTTCAGCGACCGCTATCCCGGGCAGCTCTCCGGGGGCCAGCAGCAGCGCGTGGCGATTGCCCGGGCTCTGGCCATGCAGCCGAAGCTCATGCTCTTCGACGAACCGACCTCGGCGCTGGATCCCGAGACCGTCGGGGAAGTGCTGGCCGTGATGAAGGAGCTGGCGATGGGCGGCATGACGATGATCGTGGTCACGCACGAGCTCAACTTCGCGAAGGAAGTGGGGGACCGGATCTTGTTCATGGATGCCGGCGTGGTGGCTGAGGAAGGCCCGCCCGAGATGCTGTTGTCGCGTCCCCAGAATCCACGAACCCGGCAGTTCATTCAGGCTGTGTTGTAGGCGGGACGATGATTATCGACTGCGAGCTTTACTATCACGGTCCGGCCGAGCCGCAGCTGGATGCGTTGTGCCGCGACGCGGGGGTCGACAAGGCGGTGCTCATGCCCGCGCCGACGTTCCGGCCCCGGAACCGGCTCGTGGCCGACGCGCTGGCCGCGCCGCCGCAGGCCCGAGGGCGCTTTGTGGGCTGCGCGCTGGTCAATCCGCACTTCGGCGATGAGGCCGTCGACGAGCTGGAGCGCGCGGTGCGTGAGTGGGGCTTCCGCGCGGCTAAATTGATGCCCACGCTGCACGCCGTCGGCCTGATCGGGTCTCTGGTCCACCCGGCGATGCGCAAGGCTCAGGAGCTCGGGATCCCGGTGACGATCCATTCCGGCGAGTCGCCGGCGCATCCCCTGGAGATCGGGGCGCTGGCGGAGGCCTTTCCCGCGGTCCCCGTGATCATGGACCACATGGGCTACCGGAACCACGTGGGCGCGGCGATCGCCGCGGCGAAGCGGGCGCCCAACCTCTACCTCATGACCACGGCGGTGATGGAGCCGCA
>VBAN01000193.1 GCA_005882445.1 Candidatus Segetimicrobium genomatis
ATTCTCATCCGACGGCAACGTCCTCGCGATGCTCTTCGGCCTCGCGACCGCCCACCAGACGCGGCGAATCCTGGGCTACATCCGGGAGCAGGCGCTCGACCGCACCACCCCGCTCCGGATCTGCCACCCTGTGTATTCGCCGTGGCGGGTCTTTCCGGTGTACTACCTGGCCGGCATCCCCGACTACCACCGGACGCTGATCTGGCCATGGCTCGGCACCCTCTGCGCGATCTCCACAGCCCGGCAGGGGGACCGGGAGGGCGCCTTCGCCGACCTCGCCCGAATCGGGGAATGGTACCTGCGCTACAACGCGGTGAACGAGGTGTACGACCCCGGCGGCACGCCGCTGACCCGGCGATTCTACACCGCCGAAGTTCCGTTTGCCTGGAACGCCGGTGTCTATATCTACGCCGTCCACGAGCTGGGACTGGCCGGAGGATTCAGCGTCTGAGCGAGGTCGACGCCCCTCCGGGGTCTTGAGGGCTGAGGAGCTCGACACCGGCCCAGGCCAGCCAGATAACATCGAAGACGATGGTGCCGATGAGGACGGCGAACGAAGCCGAAGCGAACGAGGTGTACGATCCCGGCGGCACGCCGGTGACTCGGCGATTCTACACCGCCGAAGTGCCGTTTGCCTGGAACGCCGGGGTCTATATCTACGCCGTCCACGAACTGGGACTGGCCGGAGGATTCAGCGTCTGAGCGGTGTCGACGCCCCTCCGGGGTCTTGAGGGCTGAGGAGCTCGACACCGGCCCAGGCCAGCCAGATAACGTCGAAGACGATGGTGCCGATGAGGACGGCGAACGAAGCCGAAGCGAACACGCCGGCAAGGCTCAGGAGCCCCGCAATGACGCCCACCCACCCCGCGATGGGATTGAGGGCGGCGGTCTCGATGACCGCCCATCCGGCGATGAGCAGCGCCGCGCCCACGAACCCACTCCCCAGCACGTTGGCGCCGCCGGCCGCGGCACGGAGGGCCAGCCAGGCATGGCCCGCCCCGACCTGATCCTTTACCGCGTAGTCGGCGAGTTGAAGGCCTCCCTTCCACTGCATCAGGGAGGCCAGCGCATATCCCCCCAACCCCACAGTGACGAAATAGAGAATCACGGACGCTCTGGTTGGGGCCCCTTCCTTCAGCCGGTTCGAGAGACCAATCGTGAACACGATCCCAAAAGCGGCGGCAAGGGTCCCGACGATGCCCACCAACCTCCAGAGACCGCGCTTCAGGGCGATCATCGCCAGCGCCTGGGCGGGATCGCCGGCGGTGTGCGGATCCATGCCCATGGCCATCGTGAGGATCAGGAACAGGACGAGCAGGACGGCGCTCACGATGCCTGCCGTGCCGCCATTGCGCTGGGTCGTGTCCATTCCGCACCCCCCTGGATTGCCCCGAGAGACGGGATTCACCGACAGCGTACGGCACGGTGCCGCTCCGCCCCTGCCGGGCGGTCTTCAAGAAATCCGGATGTCGAGCCAGCCGAACGGCGTCACCCGGACCTGGTCGCCCGCGCGCACCACCACCGTCGTCGTCGCGGACTCGAAGATCGCCGGGCCGGCGACCTCGGGCTTGGGCGTCAGGGTATCCCACCGATAGACCGGAACCTCCGCCCACGCGCCCAGATAAGCGCGCCGCAGCTTCGCCGGTGCCCCGGCCCCGGCGGTGAGGGCCCGAGGTTCCACCGGAGTGACCGGGAGGGCGCCGACGATCGTCAGGCGGGCATTGACCAGCACGACGTCCTGATCCTCCGCGCTGTAGGTATAGAGCGCTTCGTGGCGGCGGCGGAAGCGCTCGACGACCTGATCGATCAGATCCGGCGCGTCCATCGCCAGGCCGTCGAGCGGCACAGCGATCTCATAGATCTGCTCTCCATATCGCATGTCCAGCGTCTTCCGCAGCAGCGGCGAGCCCGTCGCGGCCTTCCCGAGACGCATCCGCCCCTCGGCCTCCATCTCCGCAAAGAGACGGCCGAGACCGGCCGCTCCCACCCGGTGCACCTCCCCGACCTGCGTCCGCACGAGCTCGTACCGGAGGTCGGTCGCCAGCATCCCCCAGGCGGAGAGCACCGCGGCCACACGGGGGATGATCACACGGCCGATCTCGAGTTGACGCGCGACTTGGGTGATGTGGAGGCCGGCCGCGCCGCCGAACGCGAGGAGGGTGAACCGGCGGGGATCGACCCCGCGCCGCACCGAGACGATCCGGATCCCCTCGGCCATGTTGGTGTTGACGACCTTGTGGATCCCCTCGGCGGCCAGAACGGCCGAGCAGCCGAGATGGCCGGCGACCTGTTCCACCGCGCGCTGTCCCGCCCCGGCGTCCAGCAGCGTCCGGCCCCCCAGGAAGTTTGCCGGATCCAGGAACCCCAACACCACGCTGGCATCG
>VBAN01000031.1 GCA_005882445.1 Candidatus Segetimicrobium genomatis
CCTGGCGGGGTTCAAGCTGCCGAGCTCGGTCGAGTTTCGGGAGAGCCTCCCCAAGACCGGGACCGGCAAGATCATGAAGCACGAACTGCGGGAGCCCTACTGGCGCGGGTACGAGAAGCGTGTCCACTGATCGGCGGGGGAAATCCGCGGGGGCCGGCCCGCGGGCCGTGGCGCGGCTCTCGCGCCGGCCCCGGCGCTCCGCCCGGCGGCTGACCCACCTGGACCGGCACGGCCGCGCGCGGATGGTGGATGTCGGCGGCAAGCGCGAGACCGTGCGGGAGGCCGTGGCGCGGGGCGAGGTCGTGATGGAGCCCGCCACGCTCAGGCTTATCACCGAGCGGTCGGCGCGCAAGGGCGACGTCCTGCAGGTCGCCCAGGTGGCCGCGATCGCCGCGGCCAAGCGGACGTGGGAGCTGATCCCGCTCTGTCACCCGATCCCGCTCACCGGGATCGCCGTCGACCTCACCGCCGATCGCCGCACGTCGCGGGTGCAGATCGAGGCACGGGTGCGGACGGTCGGCCGCACCGGGGCGGAGATGGAGGCGCTCGTGGCCGTCGCCACAGCCGGACTGACGGTCTACGACATGCTGAAGGCCGCCGAGCGCGGGATGCGCATCGAGAATCTCCGGCTCATGCGCAAGTCCGGAGGCAAGTCCGGGATGTACGTGCGGCCCGAGCCGGCGGGCCGGCGCGGCAGCGGAGTGCGGGGTAGGGTAGGGGAGCGGCGGCGGTGAGCGAGGACAAACGTCTGCGGGGCGTGCGCTGCGCCATCCTGACGGCCAGCGAGCGCGTCAGCCGCGGCCAGGGCAAGAATGAGAGCGGGTTGTATCTCGCCCAGCTCCTCGCCGCCGAGGGGGGCGAGGTCGTCGCGCACGTGGTGGTGCCCGACGACCTCGAGATGATCGCGAAGACGCTGGCGGACATGGCCGACACGCTGCGGGTCAACCTGGTGCTGACGACCGGGGGGAGCGGGGTGGCGCCCAAGGATGTGACCCCGGAGGCGACCCTGCGCGTGATCGAGCGGCAGGTGCCCGGCATTCCCGAGGCGGCGCGGCTGGCCACGGCATCGTCATCGCCGCTGTCGATGCTCTCGCGCGCCGTCGCCGGCATCCGCGGCCGCACGTTGATCGTGAATCTCCCCGGCAGCCCGCGGGGCGTCCGCGAGTGGATGGAGGTGATCGTGCCTGTGCTCCGCCACGCGGTCGATCTATTGCGCGATACCCAAATGGAGTGGGGCCGGGAGCACAAGCCGTAGGCGGCGCCGCGGGTGCACGAGACCCGGCGGCGGCAGTCCGGCTATGGTTCGGGCGTGGCTTGGGCGATGACCTCGTCGGGGGCGCTGCTGGTACTCAGGCGTGGATTGGGGAAGCGGGTCAGGCGCTCTGGATATTGTCCCCGGGCATGGAACGCATCGAGCGCGCCCGGAGTCGTCGAGATCACAGTCCTGAAGTAGGACTGGGTCCCCGCGACGGCCTCCGGGAACGCGGCGCCAAAGTCAATGGGGCCGGTGTTCGGCTGCGCTCCGAGCGCTTGTGTGAGGAAGTAGGTAAAGGATCCTCCCCGAATGAGATGGTCGCGCTCACGCAGCCCCCACCAGTCCACCTCGTCGCCGCCGACGGCGGCGAGCGCGACTCCCGGGATCCCGCGGACGGCGGCGGTGAGACGCTCCGCGTGACATGTTTCGACGATCAGCACCCGCCGGGAGGTCGGGAGGCGCTTCCAGAGATCGGGAATCGCCGCGTCCCAACTCAGATCACGGTCGAAGAACCGGTACTCGCCGGCGACATACAGGAGGGCGGTGTCCCCGGCGTGGACGCGGGCGGCCAGCCATCCGGCCGCATGCCGCAGGAGCCTGGGGTCGAGGTTGTCGCGGACGAGAAGGATGTGGTCTAACGGCCACCCTCGGTGGAGGAGGAGCGTCAACATGCGCGTCGAGTTGATGTACGCGACCGGGAGGTCGGAGTAGCGGCCGTTGAACGCGTTGTGCTCGATGAGGACGGCCCAACCCGAAGGCGGAGCCGCGGCCGCGCTCGCACACGGGTATCCAACGAGCGCGGCGGCAAGGAGAAGAACCCCCCCAGCAACCCCCCACCTCATCCCAACGTGTGTTTCTGGCGCCACCCTGGCAATCCCTCCTATCGTTCGGAGGCCTCCAGGGTGTGTCGTTCTTCCGCTTCAGCCTCCCCCCGGGGGCCGTGCAGGCGTGTCGTGGTAGCCTTGACACCCGTACACTGTATTAAGTACACTCGGGCGGGCCCGGCTAGACCTCGTCGCCCGTGCTTATCATGCCTCTCCTTCTGATTGCCAACCTAAAGGTGGCCCTGATCGGTCGGAATGGCGTCGGGAAGACAACGCTCCTGCGGCTTCTGACGGGGCTGGAGGCCCCGGACCAGGGGGCCCGGACCGTCTCCTCAGGGGCGGTGATCGGCTATCTTCCGCAAGATCCGGCCGTCGACGAGTCCCGCACGCTCTGGGATGAGGCCGTGGCGCCCTTTGCCACGCTCGCGGCGATGGAACGGCGTCTGGCCGACCTCGAGGCCGCGCTCGCCGCGCCCGAAGTGCACGGCGACGACAGCCGGCTCTCGGGCGCGCTCGAGGAGTACGGTCGCGTGCGCGACCAGTTCGAGGCCCAGGGAGGGTTCAC
>VBAN01000196.1:0-1409 GCA_005882445.1 Candidatus Segetimicrobium genomatis
GACCGTGTGCCATCCCTTCTGGACCTCAAACATGTACGCGGCCAGCGGGCCGGCCCAGATCGACGCGACCCCCTTGGCGGTGTACATCAGGCCGTAGTTCGTGCCCGCGTATTTCCGCCCCCACATGTCGCCGACCATGGCCGGGAACAACGAGTACATCTCGCCCCAAAAGAAGAACGCGGCGCCGGAGGCAATGATGAAGGCGACCGGCTTGTCCAGCACCGACAGCAGCCAGAGGATCGCGACCCCCTGGATGCCGAAGGCGATGAACATCGAGTTCTCGCGCCCGATCTGGTCGGAGATCCATCCCCAGATGGGGCGGGTGATCCCGTTCAACACCCGATCGATCTGCAGCGCCAGGACGAGCGCGGTCAACCCCCACATCACGACCACTTTGTCCACCCCGGTGGACTTGGCGATCGGCCCGAGCTGGGCCGTCGCCATGAGCCCGCCGCCGCCGACCAGCACCATCATGACGTACATGACCCAGAAGTGCGGCGTGCGGAGCATCTCGGCCGGGGTGCTGTCCACCGACGCCTGGCGGACGTTCTTGGAGACCCGCTTCACGATCGCGGCCGCGGTCGCCTTGAACCCTTCCGGCGGCGCGGCAAGGAAGAGTGCCGCGAGGATCACGATGATCCCCTGGATGATGCCGAACTGGAAGAACGCGGCCCGCCACCCCGCGTGGTTGATGACGCTATCAATCGGAGCGACGGACAGCGCCGCGCCGGCCCCGAACCCGGCGGCCACGAGCCCCGCCGTCAGCCCCCGGCGGTCCGGGAACCACTTCAGCCGGCGCCGATGCCGCCGACGACGCCGTACCAGAACAGCAGGCCGCCGAGCGTTTGGACGGTGGAGGCGGCCACCCAGCTGATCCCGATCAGCACCCCGCCGGCCATGGTGAGCAGCCGGGGCCCGAATTTGTCCACGAGCCATCCGTCAAAAGGGACGAGCCACGTCTCCAGCAGCACGAACAGCGCGAACACCTCCTGGACCCTGCTCAGCTTTCCCAGTCCGTCTTTGACGATGTGGGACGGGAACAAGGTCCAGGCGTATTGCATGTTCGCGTTGGGGATCTGGGCGAGCACCGCCGCCACCAGAATCCACCACCGCCACCGCATCAGCCACTCCGTCGTCGTCCGATCGCTTGCCGCTGCCGTCGCCATCTTCCTTCACCCCCCTGAAGCTTCGCCGGCGAGCAGGGATGATTGATGACACCCGTTGTCTGGATCCCCCCTCCGGCTGGCGATTGATCACGCCTCCGTGCTCCCGTCTTCCCCTCCTTTCGCGCGCCCCCTGCCCGTTCCCGGTCGAGGAAAGAGACAGGGCTCCCCCGCGGTCAGCGTTCCCTGACGTCGAGAGGAAGCCCCCTCTGCATCACATCGTCACCTCGCCTGTCTGAAGCGCGA
>VBAN01000196.1:1653-3900 GCA_005882445.1 Candidatus Segetimicrobium genomatis
CCCTCCACGATCCCCTTGCTCTTCCCGTACAGGCGCAGCGTGTGGTTCTCCACGTCGAAGAGGGGCCAGATGCCCGCGAGGACCGCGAGCTCGCCCAGTTCGTGCGAGAGCATCGGGTCGTAATCCCACCCCTTGGGACACGGGTCGAGCGAGTGGATGAAGGTCGGTCCCCCGATGCTCAGCGCCTTCCGGATCCGGTTCATGAAGTCCACCGCGTAGCTGGCGCACACCGTGCCCACGTACCGGCACTCGGGGTGGCCGGCCGCGAGCATCGCCGCCATGTTCTTCTTCCACCGTTTGTGCAGGATCCGCTTCGCCTTCCCGTGCGGGCTGAAGGTGGTGTTGGCGCCGTACGGGGTGCTGCCGGAGGCCTGGATGTCCGTGTTGGCGTATGACTCGTTGTCGTACAGCAAGATCAGGTGGTTGTAGTCCATGTGCTGCAGGGCGCCGGAGATCGCGGACAGCCCCATGTCGGCCCCGCCGCCGTCGCCGCAGAACGAGATGACGTTGATAGGCTCGCGCTTGATCTTTCCCTTCCGCATCAGCGCCCGGTAGCCGGCCGCCGTCCCGACCGCCGCCGACCCGGAGGAGCCGAGCTGCGTGTGCATCCACGGCACCACCCAGGAGGTGCTGTAGTAGGTCGTGTTCGCGACATACATGCACCCGGTGCTCCCGAGCACCACCGTGCGCGGCCCGGCGGCCTTCACCATCAGCTTCATCACCAGCGCCGACTCGCAGCCCTGGCAGGTGCGGTGGCCCGAGGTGAAGTACTCCTCGATGGGCGCCTTCTTCACGCCCTTGATCGGCTCCAGGACCGGGATCGGTGAGTCCAGCGTCGCTGCGTGAGGCTTATCCATCGCTCATCCCTCCTAGGCCCGGACGCCGATCCACTGCGTATCCATCGGAGTCTTCCCGCTCTCGGCCGCCTTGCGGGTCTGCTCGATCATCTCTTTCACCGCCGGGATCGTCACCTCGCGGCCGCCCAGCCCCGCGATGAAGCTCACCACCGGCGGGCGCCGGTCCTGCGCGTACAGGACCGACCGGATCTCGTTGGCCAGGACGCCGCTGTTGAACGGCGAGCCCATCGAGAAATCCCGGTCGATCACCCCCACCGCCGCGAAGCGCGACAGCAGCTGCCCGAGCCGCTCGTAGTCGAACGGCCGGAACCACCGGACGCGCACGAACCCGACCTTCTGCCCCTGTTCGCGCAGCTTCCGGATGACCACCTTGACGGGCATGGAGAGCGTCCCCATGCCGAGCAGCACGATCTCCGCGTCGTCGGTCTGGTACTCCTCGAAGAACGGGTTGCCGTCGCCCCGGCCGAAGATCCGCCGGAAGTCCCGGTACGCCTCCTCGATGACCCCCCGCGCGTTCCGCATCGCCTCGTCGGTCTGGCGCCGGATCTCCATCAGCCAGTCCTCGTTCACCTGCGGGGCGATCGTGATCGGGTTGTCGGGGTGCAGCCGGAGGTCGCCGCGATTATATGGAGGGAGGAACTCGTCGACCCAGACCTGCGGCGGGATCTTGACCAGCGTCTGAGAGTGGGTCAGGAACGCCCCGTCCGTGCTGATCGCGCAGGGAAGGAACACGCGGCGATCCTCCGCCACCCGATAGGCGATCAGGGTGGTGTCCAGAGCCTCCTGGGCCGTGTCCACCCAGACGTGCATCCAGCCCAGGTCCCGGGCCGCCAGCGCGTCGTTGTGCTCCGTCCCGAACGCCCCCGGGTCGTCCAGCGCCCGGTTGCCGACCATGGCGACCAGGGGGAGGCGCAGGGCCGGGGTCACGGCGATCGCCTCGAACGCGTAGCACCACCCGACCCCGCTGGAGCCGCACATCGCCCGCGCCCCGACCGCCTCGGCGTGCTTGGCGATCTCGAACTGGCTGTGCTCGCTCTCGGCCACGATGTATTCGGCGTCTTGTTCGCCGTTGGCGATCTGCTTGGCGACGTACTGCATCAACGTGTCGTACGGCCGGATCGGGTAGGCGGTCAGCACATCCACGTCGGCGAGCTTGGTGGCGACGGCCACCGCCTCGCTCCCGCTGATCAACGCCTCCTGTTCGGCCGCCGCTACCCGGACCGCGGTTGCCGCATCCGCATCCATTACTCCTCACCCCCCTCAGCGCCTGCGCCCATCTGTTTCCGCCCTCCCGGACCGGCGCTCCCCTTCTCCGGTCCGCCGGCCGCCGGGTCCATCTTGGCGACCTGCTCCTGGTACTGCCCCCGGTAGCGGTATCCGTGGGACCGCT
>VBAN01000196.1:3918-8277 GCA_005882445.1 Candidatus Segetimicrobium genomatis
ACGCCTTGTAGCCCGCCTTGTCCGTCTTGAACATCTCCCACTGGCTCTTGTTGTCGCCGAAGGCCGCCTCGTTGACCATCGTCACGCAGTCATCCACGGGGCAGACCGCCTCGCAGACCCCGCAGCCGCAGCAGGCCTCGGCGTTCAGGTCGTACGTCCCGTCCGGCATCACGTCGAAGCAGGAGTCGGGGCACTGCAGCCAGCAGAGCGTGCACTTGATGCACTTGTCGAAGTCGATCACCGGGCGCATCGTCCGGGTGGAGAACTTCTTGAAGTAGGGGTTCCGCGCCGGCCGGTAGCCGCCGATCTCGTCTCCGAACTTGATGGGCTCGCCGAGCCGGATGCCGTCGATCGTCACGCCCTCGCGCATCGTCTTCCACCCCGGCAGGTCGAACTTGTACGGGACTTCGCGGTTCCCCTCGCCGGGCTGGACCGTCCGCGCCGTCACCTGCTCGAAGGAGCGCCGCGCGGACCGGGCCTTCAGGTCGTCCTTCCACTCCTCCTTGATCGCCGCAAGCACGATGTCCAAGCTGACCAGTTCCGGACAGACCTTCGGCAGCGCCCCGAGGATGCGGACGTCGGTGTGGTCGTCCTTGTAGACCCAGAGGCCGGAGAAGCTCGGAACCGCCTGGAGGACGGCGAGGCGGTACGGGTGCGTCTTGGTGTGGCAGAACTTGATGAGCTCTTCGGCCGGGAGCATCGAGGTCACGATCAGCGTCCCCTGCTCGCGGATCTTCTGGTTGATGGGCTGCAGGCCGTACCAGGCCCAGGACTCCACGCCTTTGCACATCATGTCGTCGACGTTGATCGTCACGTCGGTCTGCTCCGGCTCGTACTGGGCCATGCTGAGCTGGAGCTCTTCCTCGTTCGGGGCGACGATGGCGAAGTTCTTGGCGGGGATGCCGTTGCGCTCCGGCGAGTCGCCGTACCGGCCGAACGCAATCCCGATCTTGCCCTCCTTCCGGGCCGCCAGCACGATACCCCGGCAGATGTTCTTCGCGAGCGTTTTCTGGAAGATCCCCCGGTAGATGACCTCTACCGAGATGGTGCGTGCCATCGCCCACCTCCCGCCGGGTTCACGCCCCGGCCGTCGACGTCGCACGGGCGCCGCCTCGGGCGCCCGGTCCACGCGAAAACAGCACCTGCTCGATTTCTTCGATGTGCCGCCGCACCGCCTCCGCCGCCGCATCCGGATCGCGGTCGCGGATGGCCGACAGGATGCGGCGGTGCCCGCCGAGGGACTTTTCGGCCCGTCCGGGGCCCTGCAGCGACCGCGCGCGGCTGTCCTGGAGGAGCTCCATAACCACGTCCATGACACGGAGGACCACCTGGTTCTTCGCGGCGGTGGCGATCCTGTAGTGAAAAGCATTATCTTCGGCGATGGCGATCTCCCCGGCCCGGATCCGCTCTGCCTGCCGCTCCAGGATCGCTTCCAGGGATGTGAGGTCTTCGTCCGAGGCGCGGAGCGCCGCGGCGCGGGCCAGCGGGGGCTCCAGCATCTTGCGCATGTCAAAGAGGTCGGTGGTGAGATCCTTTGAGGCGGCGAGGGCGTCGGCCAGCGGGCTTCGCCGTGGCGGGGTTCCACCAGCCCCCGCATCTCGAGGACCCGGATCGCGTCCCGGACCGACGTCCGGCTGACCCCGAACATCTCGGCCAGCTCTCGCTCGGGCGGAAGGCGGTCGCCGGGCTTCAGGCGGCCGGCGACGATCAGACGGTGAATCTGCGAGGCCACTTCGGCGTACACCTTCGTCCGCCGGATCGGGCCGAGGTCCTCGCGGATCGGCCTTGCACTCTCCGGTGAGATTTGCGCGCCCCCCCTTGCCCAATTCCGCGGATCGACCGCGTTCGCTCGTCGCCCAGGTCAAATTGGCCCAGTGGTTGGACCAATACCTGAGGGTATTGTAGGAAGGCGGAACAGTTTATGTCAAGTTTGTTGTCACGGCGCTCAGGGCTCGGGACAGATCGGCTTTTCGAGTCACCTTCGGAGCCGCCGACACCTCGGAAGCTGTCCCCAGGCGGCGGGAAGCAAGGGGGAGCAAGAATGTGCATCCTCGCCCAAAAATCGGATGCCCCGCGCAGGAACCGGCGGATCGTCCTACAGTCGAGCGGGTTAACTCATCCCGTGGGCAATGGAACCCGGATTACCGTCTACGCCTCAAAATTTGGAACCCGCCTAAGCCGAAGAATCCGGTGGCGAAAAGGGCCAAACTACCCGGCTCTGGAACCGCAGCATCAACAATCACGTCATCCAGATACATGCGGCGATTGGTTGACTGGTTCAGCAGGTCGCCTACTGGGGAGATCGCAATCGCAACCAGATCCGTGTTGGGCGGCGCGGACGCCAAATCGGTGGTGAAGTCATGGAAGGTCCAGTCTGTGGTGGTGTTGCTTCCACCGAACGCTTGACTTGTATTGTTTGAGTAGAAGAAATCCAAAGTCACCTGGGTTTGTGACGCGTCAGGATACCTATTCCAGAACGACACTTGATGGATACTGCTCGGCGCGACTGGGGAGGAGAAAGTCTGCTTAAGCGTGGGGCCATCCCCAAACGTATCCTCAACTAAGTTTGACACCTCTGTTGCGCTGAAGGAGCCACTGTGCTTGTCGGCTGAGGTGACGTTCCAGTCTTCGCAACCAGAGACTCCACCGCAGGTAACGGATATGACCCATGGGGGCAGGGAACCGGTTTCGAAACCAGGGTTACCAAGAATATTGACGGCGAAGGCTGGAACCAACGGTACGCCAAACATTACGCCGGCCAGCGTCGCTGAGATGAAAAATTTCACCATGCGCTTGACCACCGAGGGCCCCCTTCGCCCTTATGCAGACATCCGCATCGAACGCCGGCGGATCCTCAGGAAAGCCGGCAGCGCGGCACCAAGAAGCAGCCCCGTCGGTGGCTCGGGTACGGCAGCTCCGACGTCGCTGATAACGGTTAGAGTACCAAGATGGGTCTGGCTTGGGGTGAGTGGGTCAACGAACGGGATGCCGGAGATTACTGCGCCATCGCAGGTGTTCGGGGCTTCCGATGGCGGGTCGGCTATGAATCCAGAAGGGCACGCTATGGGCACCTCAGATTGCGTCAATGAGGACGTCCCAAGTATTCCGAACGGTTCTGTATCAGAGTCCAAAGTGATATTGGAGAACCCAGCCGGCCCAGTACCAGAAAAGACACTATCGCTGTCAGGGAAAATAGGTGAGAACGTGGGTGAGTTCGGATCTTCAGTCAAATCAAGAGTAAACGTGAAGGTTGGTTGAATTTGTGGGGTCAAACAGGCGAAGATTTCCGGATTGGCGGTGGCGAACTGTGGAGTTTCCGCGATGACAAAGTCGAATGGACCACCACCGGGCAAGTTTTGACAGGGCGGTTGGGCGGACACGACGGCGGGATGCACGAGGCTTGCGGCTGCCAGCAGGCCGCCGACACCTAGACAGCTTAAGAATCCCCTCATGGTCGCATCCGCTTGGAACGCCGCCGGATCCCCAAGAGCGCCGGCAGCGCGGCGCCAAGGAGCAGCCCCGTCGACGGCTCAGGGACAACCTGCGTCAACGAAGGTCCAGATCCCTCCGGTATGCCTCCAAATTGAGTGGGAGTATCGCTGAGAACGGCCAGGGTGGCTACGCCGTTCCCGAAGGAATCTCTAAGGGTGAGTATTGCGAAATCGCATTCTTGCCCTGTCGTATTGTTGGGGCACGGCTGTTCGACCACCTTATTGTTTGGGTTGGTGGCGAGAGATGACAGGCCGCCTTCGATGGTGCTGGGGTCAGAAACCAGGGAGACAGTATTTGGTTGGTTTGGTCCCACGGAAATAATGACATTGTCACTCACGATGCCGTTCGCGACGGGGCCGTTGTACAAATCAAACAGGTCAGGGGCCAGGCTGAGGGTAGAGGGCAGGATGCACGCAAATGATTCGGGATTAACGGTGCTAACCTGGAAAGAGGTGCTCTCCGAAATGGAATAACCAAGAACAACGCCGCCGGCGGTCAGAGGGTCGCAATTGGTCGCGGACGCAACGCCGGGAAGCGCCAAACCTGAGCCTACCAGCAGGCCCAGGGCACCCAGACAGCACACGAAGCGCCTCATGGTCAGCTCTCCTCACGAACTGCCACACTACCCGTGAGAACGTTATTCTGAAGGCTCAGTGAACCCGAATGTACGGGGTCTCAGGGCCTCCCTTTCGCAGGAATCTCCTCTTGCCTCACTTATCTAAACAGATACCCCTTCGAAAATTGGCGCCGGATTCCCAGAAGCGCCGGCAGCGCGGCGCCGAGGAGCAGCCCCGTGGCCGGCTCGGGCACATCATTGTTCCCAGGCGTATCGCTGAGGATGAGTAGTCTAACGGTCGGGGAAAGATC
>VBAN01000196.1:8443-9954 GCA_005882445.1 Candidatus Segetimicrobium genomatis
CCCGTCACAGCTTTCCATATTACCAGTGGGCACGTTATTAATCCCCCCGTTGATCATCCCCTTGAGGACCGAACACGACTGTTCTTGAACATCCGTAACTCCAGGTCCAGGGGGTAGGGGCGATAGGGTCCCCCCTTCAGCCTCAGAAAACATACTTATAGAGTGCGGCAAGGTGACCACAGTGTCGCTCAGCACGCTGTGGCCCGAATCTTCCCACAGATTCCATGACGTCGACGGGAGCACCGGTCCCGACAGTGGGGTGAAGCAGGTAAAATGGCCCGCAGCTCCGGGCGGCGTACCCTCGAGCGTCGCCTGAAAATTTATGCCTTCCGCGACGAGGACCCCCGTTTTACCCGATTCGACGGTTATTGAAGGACAAGCTATCAATGCCGATGCGACGGGAGGGAGCACGAAACTCGCACCCGCCAGAACGGTAGTCACCCCGAGACCCCACAGCAGGCGCCGCATGGTCTGCCTCCCCTTCCCGGAATCCACTCAAGTTCAAAGAAAACTTAACAAAAAGCTCCATTCAATCCTATCCATCGGAAGGAGTATCTTGGAGCTCCTCTTTTGATTCATGCCTCCGTGCGGCAAAATCCCCTCTTTCGAGGGAATCGCTGCCACGGCCGGGCACCGGGGCGATGGACATCAATAAACGCGGGCGACCCGCCGGCCACCGGCGAGTCGCCTCGACAACAGTATCTCTTTGCTAGAGAACCGATCGCCCCCTATGCAGACACCCGCATCGAACGCCGGCGGAGCCCAAGAAGCGCCGGCAGCGCGGCGCCGAGGAGCAACCCGGTCGACGGCTCAGGTACAGCAGCGATGTCGCTATAGACGGTCAGCGTAACGCCTAAGGGGGCCCCTGTAACTGCGTCGAAGAGTGGGACATGATCCGCACCATTACAGCCCGGAGGGTTATCCCCCCCTGGTTCGGGCCCGAATCCAGGAGGACAGGTTATTGTCGTCTCTGGGAAAGCATTATTGCTACTCGCGGCAAGCCCGAACTCTGAGGTGTCGGAAACCAGGTGCACATCAATCCCGGCGCCTCCCGCAAGGAAAGAAATAGTATCACTTCTATTGCCGATCACATCAAAAGGAGGCACCAAACCAGGTTCAAGAAGATCAAAACTCCCAGGAGACGTTGCGAAGCCCACTAAGCAATCGTACGTCTGCGTTCCTGCGGTTGCAGCAGTTTGGAAGAATGGAATTTCCGCGATGGCAAAATCGGGGGACGACCCAGCACATGCAGGTAATGTGGCCGCAGCGGATGCAACGCCGGGAAGCACGAGACTTGCGCCTGCCAGCAGGCCACACACTCCCAGACAGCACAGGAACCGCCTCATGATCCGCCCTCCCCCTCCGAACTCCATTACCAACGCAAAGTTAACAGAAAGCTCTAGCAAAACCTATCGTTCAATGGGAGGATCTTGCACCTCGTCTTTCGATTCAGGCCCTTTGGGCTCCCCTATCCCCCGAACAGGCTTTTGACCCCCTCCCTTCGCAGGAAT
>VBAN01000197.1:0-2546 GCA_005882445.1 Candidatus Segetimicrobium genomatis
CACGAACGATCTCGCGGCGGCCGGGGCGGAGCCCGTCGCCCTCACCCTGACGCTCCTGCTGGCCCCCGAACGCGCGGCGGACGATCTCGCGCGGATCATGCGGGACGCCTCGGCGGCCGCGCAGACGCTGCAGGTGGAGATCGTCGGCGGCCACAGCGAAGTCACCCGCGGGATCGACCGGACGATCGCCGTGGTGACGGCGGTGGGACGGGCCCCGAGGGGCCGGGCGCTGCGAAGCGGCGGGGCAACGGCCGGCGATGCCTTGTTGCTCACCAAGGGCGCGGGCATCGAGGGGACGGCCATCCTCGCGGGAGCGCTGGAGCGGCGGCTCGCGCCGGTCCTGGGCGCAGCGCTCCTCGAGCGGGCCAGACGCTTCCGGCTGCAGATCAGCGTGCTCCCGGAGGCGCGGGCGGCGGCCCGGGCCGGCGCCCGCGCCATGCACGACGTCACCGAGGGCCCTACGAGATGGCGGCGGCGTCCGGGATCGGGGTCCGGATCGATGCCGCCCGCATCCCGGTGCTGTCCGAGACCGCGGCGGTCTGCGGGGTCCTCGGGATCGATCCGCTGGGCCTGATCGGCAGCGGGGCGCTGCTGGTGGCGACGCCCGACGCCGCGCGCACCGCGCAGGCGATTGCCCGCGACGGGATCCGAGTCGAAGAGATCGGGCAGTTCGTGCCACGGAACCGCCTGGTCGTGCGGGACGGCCGTGAGATCCCGCTGACCCCGCCGGCGGCCGATGAGTTGTGGCGGGTCCTTGCGCGCGAAGCATGAGCGGTGCTGTGGTATACTAAGGGCGTACCACCCATAGCAGTGGGGGAGCTTGGGGAACCAGGCTGAGAGGACGGCTACCCTGCCGTCGACCCCGGAACCTGATCTGGGTAATGCCAGCGGAGGGAGCTTCGATGCGCCGTCCCGGTTCCGGGGATGGCGCTTTTTGATTGCGGCGGCGCAGCGCCGGCATGATGCCGAAACTGGTCATCACCGATCTCTCGAAGCGATTTCCCCTCGCCGGGTCAGGCGGGAACGGCGGCGAGTGGCTGGAGGTCCTGCGGGGCGTCTCGCTCCAGGTCGGCCAGGGAGAGTTCGTCACGCTGCTCGGCCCGAGCGGGTGCGGCAAGAGCACCCTCTGCAACATCGTGGCCGGGCTGTTCCCCCCAGACCGTGGGGAGGTGCTGCTGGACGGGGCCCCGCTCGCCGCCTCGCGCGGCCGGGTGGCCTACATGCAGCAGAAGGACCTCCTGCTCCCCTGGCGCCGGGTCATCGACAACGCGATCCTCGGGCTGGAAGTGCAGGGCGCGCCCCGGGCGGAGGCTCGGGCGGAGGCCCGGGACCTCCTCCGCCGGTTCGGCCTGGAGCGCTTCGAACTGGCCTACCCCAGCCTGCTCTCCGGGGGGATGCGCCAGCGCGTCGCGCTCGTCCGCACGCTCCTCTGCCGGAAAGACTTGCTCGTGCTCGACGAGCCGTTCGGGGCGCTCGATGCCATGACCCGCGCCGCGATACAGGGGTACCTGCGGCGGCTGCAGGAAGAGTTCGGGCGCACCATCCTGTTCATCACGCACGACGTCGAGGATGCGGTGCTCCTCTCCGACCGCGTGTACGTCATGACGGCGCGCCCGGGACGCGTCCGCGCGGAGATCCCGATCCCGCTCCCCCGGCCGCGGCAGTCGACGGACGGCGGGGTGGTGCGGGAGAAGGCGGGCCTCCTGGCGCTCCTCCACGACGAGATGGCGGAGGCGTTCCGGTGAAGGCCGCGCCCCTGCGGGAGGCGCGCCTGCGCACCCCCGAGCATGCGGTGGGGGAGGGGGGAGAGACCGCGCAGGCGTGGCGCCGGACCGCGCGGCGGTGGATGGCGCAGGCGGGGCCGCCGGCCCTGCTGCTGGCGGCCTGCATCGCGGCGTGGGAGTGGGCGGTGCGCGCGTTCGGAATTCCATTTTACATCCTGCCCGCGCCGAGCCGGATCGCGCGCCTGATGGCCGCCGATCGCGGGCTGCTCCTGGGGGAGGCCGCGGTGACGCTCCTCGAGATCTTCCTCGGATTCGCCATCGCGTTCGCCGTCGGCATCGGCCTGGCGCTCGTGATCTTCGTCTCCCGCACGGTCGAGCGGGCGGTGTACCCGCTCGTGATCGCAAGCCAGACCGTGCCGGTGTTCGCCGTCGCCCCGCTGCTCATCGTGTGGCTGGGGTACGGGATGGTCTCCAAGGTGGCGATGACGGCGCTGATCGTGTTCTTCCCGATCGTGGTCAACACGGTTGACGGCCTCCGGGCCGCGGATCCCGACGCCGTCAACCTCCTGCTCATCCTCGGCGCCACCCCCGCGCAGGCGCTCTGGAAGATCCGCGCCCCCGCGGCCCTGCCGTTCGTGTTCTCCGGCGTCCGGATCGCGGTCGCGACCAGCGTGATCGGGGCGGTGATCGGCGAGTGGGTGGGGGCGACCCAAGGGCTGGGGTTTCTCATGATCCATGCCAACGCCCAGCTGCACGTCGACCTGGTGTTCGCGGCGATCGCGGTGTTGAGCCTGATGGCGATCGCGCTGTTCGCGGTGGTCT
>VBAN01000197.1:2619-4693 GCA_005882445.1 Candidatus Segetimicrobium genomatis
ACCGCGTGAGGAGGGGTGCACGATGAGGGGAGGATGGGGCGTGGGCGTGGCGGGGCTCGCGCTCGTGATCGCGGCGGCGATCCCCGGGGCGGGGGCGGCGCCGCCCCGGCTTGTGCTCATGCTGGACTGGTTCCCCAACCCCGATCACGTGCCGCTCTATGCGGCGCAGGGGGAAGGGTTCTTCACCCAGGAGGGGGTGCGGGTCACGCTGCAGGTCCCCGCGAACACCGACGACCCGCTCAAACTCGCGGCGGCCGGCCGGGTCGATGTCGCGGTCAACTATGAACCGAACGTCATCCTGGCGCGGGCGCAGGGGCTCCCGGTGCGCAGCATCGGCGTGCTGGTGGGGCAGCCGCTCATCACCGTGATGTTTCTGCGGAACTCGGGCATCCGGTCGCCGAAAGACCTCGAGGGCCGGCGCATCGGCGTCGCCGTAACGGGATTCGCCGAGGCGATGGTCGATCAGATGATGCGGACCGCCGGGGGGTCGGCGACCCGCGCCCGGATGGTGAGCGTCGGGTTCGATCTCGTGCCGGCGCTCCTTGCCCACAAGGTCGACGCGGTCGCCGGCGCCTATCGAAACTACGAGCGTGTGCAGATCGAGCTCCAGGGACAGGCCGTCGGGATGTTCGAGCCGGAACGGTACGGCGTCCCACCCTTTGACGAACTGGTGCTGATCACGAGCGATCAGAGCCTGGCGCGCCACCGGGACGCCCTCGGGCGGTTCGTCCGCGCGGTGGGCCGGGGGATCGCGTTCACCCTCGCGCACCCCGATCAGGCCTTCGCCGAGTATGTCCGCGCCAACCCGAAGATGACCCTCGACGACGACCTGAACCGAAAGTCGTTTCAGGTGACGCTCCCGACGTACGCGCGATCCCAGGTGCAATCGGCGGCGCGGTGGGCCGAGTTCGACCGGTGGCTCGCCGCACGCAAGGTGATCGCTCAGCCAGTGCCCACAGCAGAGCTGTATACGAACCTGACTCCGTGAGGATGAGGAGCGCCGTGTCCGCGACGAGGTGCCCGCCTGCGCGCGTGTCCTCCAGGGTGATCGCCGAATGGCGCGGCGCATGAGCCTCTTCGCCCGCCTCCAGGCAGCTGCGGCGCCGCTCCGCGAACGCATCCACGCCCATCCGTTTGTGCGTGGGCTCGGGAGCGGGGATCTCGCCGAGGATCGGTTCCAGTTCTATCTGCGGCAGGACTACCTGTTCCTGATCGAATACTGCCGGGTGCTGGCCCTGGCCTCGGCCCGCGCCGAAGATCTGGCCGTGGCGGCCCGTTTCGCCGGCCTGCTCACCCAGACGCTGAACGTGGAGATGGACCTGCACCGCCGGTTCGCGCGAAAGGCCGGGATCGCGCCTGAGGTCCTCGAGGCCACCCGGCCCGCCCCCGCCACGGTCGCCTATACCAATCACCTGCGGCTCGCCGCGGAAACCGGGGACCTCTCCACGATTCTCGCGGCCATCCTCCCGTGCGCGCACGGGTACTGGGAGATCGCGAGCGCGCTCCGGGCCGAGCAGGGGTGGGATCGCCACCCGCGGTATGCCGAGTGGATCCGGATGTACACCTCGGAGGAGTATGAGGCGTTCGCCCGGTGGGCGGCGGATTTGCTGGACCGGATCGCGGAGGCACTGCCCGCGGGCCGGGAGGCCGCGCTTGGGGAGGTGTATCTCCGCAGCCAGCGCTACGAGTACTTGTTCTGGGAGATGGCACACCGCATGGAGGAATGGCCCGTATGATCGGACAGACGGATCGTGACCGCAGCCGGCGCCTCAGGCGTCTCACCCTCGCCGCGATGTTTGCCGGGCTGGCGACGCTCCTCGGATTGATCAGCGTTCCCGTCGGCCCGACCAAGGTGGCGCCGTTCCAGCACACGATCAACGCCATCGCCGGCATCCTGCTCGGACCGTGGTATGCCGCCGGCGCGGCCCTGGTCACCGCGTTGTTGCGCAACCTGCTCCACTGGGGGACCCCCTTCGCGTTCCCGGGGAGCCCCTTCGGCGCGCTGGCCGTCGGCTACGCCTACCGGCTGCTGCGAACCGACGCGGCGGCGCTGTGCGAGCCGCTTGGGACGGGG